>JAUJLZ010000026.1:0-14753 GCA_030447125.1 Acidimicrobiales bacterium | reverse complement strand
GTCGGTGTACTCCACCGGCTGGCGCAGGCCGATCTCCTCGGTCATCTTGGCCTGTTGGAGGTCGTGCCAGTCGAGCTGACCCGCCCCCCGCCGCAGGGCCCACACCAGGGCCTCGTCGAAGAGGTGCTCGATCATCACCGGTGAGTAGCCGGCCGTCATGGCGGCCAGGCTGTCGAGGCGGGCGGGGTCGTCGAGGTCGGCCACATGCGCCTTCTTGGCCAGGTAGTAGTCGATGATCTCGCGCCGGTCGCTGCGCCCGGGCAGGCCGAAGTGCACGCTGCGGTCGAAGCGACCGGGGCGCACCAGGGCGGGGTCGAGGTCGGCGGCCCGGTTGGTGGCCCCCACGATGAGCACGTTGGCCGTGACCGGGCGGGGCTTGCGCCGGGCAGCGCCAGGGGGCAGGTAGCGGTTGACCAGGTCGATGCACCAGCCCCGCAGGCGGGTGGACCGGGCCGGCTCGTCGAAGCTCTGGAGCTGGATGAGGAGCTCGTTGACCACGCCGGCCACGCCGTCGCGCTGGCCTCCGCCGCCCATGCCCGAGCGGGCCCCGCCGATGGCGTCGATCTCCTCGATGAAGCCGATGGCCCCGCCCTCCTTGCGGGCGGCGCTGCGCAACGCCCGGAAGTAGCTGCGGATCTTGCGGTTGGTCTGGCCGTAGTACATCGACTGGAAGGCCGACGAGGACACGAAGAGGAAGGGGACGCCGGCCTCGGCGGCCATGGCCTTGGCCATGTAGGTCTTGCCCGTGCCTGGAGGCCCCTCGAACAGGATCGCCCGGCGGGGGGTGCCCCCCATGCGCTCCCGGAAGGTCTTGTAGGCCAAGAACAGGTTGAGGGTGCGCACCACCTCGTCCTTCACGATGCCGGCGCCCCTGACGTCGTCGAGGCCGATGCCGATCTCGCTCGGGCGGTAGAGCACGTGTGGTGAGCGCCCCGCGCCCAGCAGGGGCCCCACCATCACCAGGCCGATCAGGGCCACGATGGCGAAGATCGGCAGGAGCTCGACGAACCCAGGAGGCAGCGACGGGAGCGCCGGCTCACCCGAGAGGGCCTTGACCCACAGCCAGGTGGCGGCCAGGGAGACGACGAGGGTCAGCCACCGCAGCCGGCGCCGCCGGGCCCCCTCCCGGGCAGCGGCGACGTCGGCCAGGGCACTGCCCAGCACCTCTCCCTGACCGAGGCTTGCCAGCTCGCTCATGCACACGCTCCGTGGTCGTTGGCTACGTTGAGCGAGACTAGCGGCCCTCTGCACCTGAAGGGAAGGCTTCCTCGCGACCGTCACGAGGCCGTAACGACCCACCTAGGCTCGTGAACGATGGTCATCTTCGCCCTCGACTGGTACATCTGGGCGGCCTTGGGCCTGTTGTTCGCCTACGCCTTGGGCCGGCGGCTGTGGCGGTCGTGGCGCCTGAAGCGCCGGGGGTCGGCCCGGGCCCGGCGCAGGTCGGCTGCCTACGGCTCGAAGCGGCCGTAACCGCCCCGGTAGAACACGAGGGGACCGTCCGAGCGGTCCACGTCGAGGGCGTCCACCCGGCCCACGCAGATCTCGTGGTCACCGCCGTCGTGCACGGCATCGATGGTGCAGTCGACCCAGGCCAGCACGCCGTCGAGCCGGGGTGCGCCTGAGGGGGCCGAGCTCCACCCCACACCCTCGAAGCGGTCGGCGCCCTTGGCCGCGAAGACCCGGGACAACGCCTCTTGGTCCTCGGCCAGGACGTTGACGCAGAACGCTCCGGCCGAACGGATCCCCGCCCAACTTCCCGAGCGCCGGTCGGCGCAGAAGGCCACCAGCGGCGGGTCGAGCGACACGGCCGTGAAGGAGTTGACCGACAGCCCGATCGGTCCTGCGTCCAGCCGGGCGGTGACGACCGCCACCCCGGTGGGGAAGTGGCCGAGCACCAGACGGAACTCGGCGGCCCGGAGGCTGGAGGGGTCGCCCACCCGTCGAGTGTCCCACCCCACGGCTGGCTTCGCTCGCCGACGAGGCGTGGAGACGCCACCGGCGGCGATCTCCACCCGTTCGGTCAGGGTCAACTCGCTGCGCTTGGCGCCCTGAAGGCCCAAGGGGACCTATCGTCGGCCGGTGGACGTCGACGGGCCGACGGTGCTGGCCGATCTCAGCCGGAGCCGCCGTCGGCGGCGGCTGGACCGTGTCGACTGGTTCGACTCCTTCTACAACGCCTACCTGACGGCACTGGCCGTGGGCATCGCCACCATCGTGGGCTCCACCTACGTCCCCGACGAGGTGGTGAGCGCCGGCAGTGCCGCCACGGTGGCGGCCGACGGGCCCGCCGTCCTCGGCCTCGGCATCGCCCTGCTGATCGCTGTCGGCCTGCGCTCGGGTGGGCGGGGCGGTCCCCTCGCCCTCGAGGCCCCCACCGTCCAGCACGTGCTCCTGGCCCCCATCGACCGGTCGACGGCCCTGCGAGGCGCCGCCGTCCGCCAGCTCCGCTTCGGGGCCTTTGCCGGCGCCGTGGCCGGCGCCGTCATCGGCCTGCTGGCCGCCCGCCGCCTCCCCGTCGATCCCTTCCTGGCCGTCGTCTCCGCCGCCCTGGCCGCAGCGCTGGTGGCGTTGGCCGTGGTGGGCGCCGCCCTGGTGGCATCGGGCCGGAGGGCCTCGCCGACCACGGCCAACCTCGTGGCCCTGGCCGTGGTGACGAGCGCCGGGGCTGACGTGGTGGCGGGAACGGCGCTGTCACCCCCGGCCCTGCTGGGGCGCCTGGCGTTGAGCAGCCTGGTCTTCGCGCCCCTCGCCGTGGTGGGGGCCGTCCTCGCCCTCGGGGTGGGATGGCTCGCTCTGGCTGGTGTGGGAGGTACGTCCCTGGAGGCGGCCCGGCGACGAGCGGGTCTGGTGTCGGAGCTGCGCTTCGCCGTCACCCTGCAGGACCTGCGCACGGTGGTGCTGTTGCGCCGGCGCCTGGCCCAGGAGCGCCCGCGGGCCCGTCCCTGGATCCGCCTCTCGGCTTCGGGCCGGGGGCGACTGCCCACCTGGCGCCGGGGGTGGGCGGGCATCGCCCGCTTCCCTGCGGTGCGGATCGTGCGCATGGTGGTGCTCGGCGCCGTGGCCGGGGCCGCCCTGGTGGGAGCCTGGTCCGGAACCTCCACCCTGGTGGTGGTGGCCGGCGTGGCCCTCTACGTGGCCGCCCTCGACGCCGTGGAACCGCTGGCCCAAGAGATCGACCATCCCGACCGCTGGGCCGGCTTCCCCCTTGCCCCCGGTGGCGTCCTGCTCCGTCATCTGCCGGCGTCGCTCGTGCTCATGGTCGTGGTGTGCGTGGTGACGACCATCACCGCCGCGGGACTTGGTGGCGCGGCGGTGGCCCTTCCCCTCGCCGCGGCGCTGGTCGTCCCCGTGGCTGGCGCGGCCACCACCGCGGCGGCGGCCAGCACGTCCCAAGGCATGGCTCAGATCAAGTCGTCACTGGCGGCCGTGCCCGAGGCCGCCGGCACGGCCCTCCTGTTTCGCAACGGCTGGCCGGTCGCCCTGGTGGTGATCTCGCTGCTGCCGGTGCTGGCCGCCCGGGCCGCCGTCGACGCAGGCGCGTCCGGTGCTCCCGTCGCCGCCGTCACCGCCACCATCCCCGTCCTGCTGGCCGCCATCGCCCTGTTCTGGTTGTCGCGCCGCACCCCGGCGCGCCTGTGACAACCCCGGCTCCGGTGCTCGCCACCGACGGCCTGGCCAAGGACTACGGCGACGGCTTCGGCCTGACGCCGGTCGACCTCACCCTCGGCCCCGGGGAACTGGTGGTGCTGGTCGGCCCCAACGGGGCGGGCAAGTCCACCCTCATCGGGCTGTGCGCCGGGCTCCTGGAACCCACCGAGGGCGACGTCAAGGTGGTGGGCGAACCGGCCGGCTCGATCGAGGCCCGGGCGGCCACGTCGTACCTGCCCGACGCACCGGTGCTCTACGACGACCTGAGCGTGTACGAGCACCTCGAGTACGTGGCCCGCCTCCACGGCGTGCACGACTGGCAACCCTTGGCCGAGAACCTCCTCGAACGGCTCGAGCTGACCGGGCGGGCCGACGACCTGCCCTCGCGCTTCAGCCGGGGGATGCGCCAGAAGGTCTCCCTGGCCCTGGCGCTCGTTCGTCCCTTCGACCTGTTGCTCGTCGACGAGCCCTTCGTCGGACTCGACGCCCCCAGCCAGGGCACGCTCGTCAAGCTCCTGCTCGACGCCGTGGCCGTGGGCGCCACCGCCCTGGTGTCGACCCACCAGCTCGACCTGGCCGACGAGGCCGTTCGCTGCGTGGGCCTGCGCGACGGGGAACTGGTCCACGACGGCCCGTCGAGCCGGGAGCAGGTCCTGGCCCTGGTCACGGGCTGACCCTCACCGGTCTCACTCGCTGCGCTCGGTTCGACCGACCTGATGGTGTGAAGGACGCCGGCCCTCCGGGCGGGGTGGCCGCCGGCCGCGCCTCAGGGCAGGCCGAGGGAACCATCGCCGGCGAAGACCGCCAGTCCGTCGGCCACCAGGCTGGCAGCCACCCGAGAGGCCCGCGCCGGATCCTCCGGCCAGCCGCAGGCGTCGGCCAGGGACCCCGGCGCGACGGGCCCCGTCCGCAGGGCGTCGACGAGGCGGCCGCGGCCCTGGCGGTCGGAGCCGGCGAAGGTCGACTGGATGCCACCCACCCCCGCCGACCCGTCGGCCGGATCGGGGCCGGGGTGTCCGGCGAGCGCCCATGCGCACGCCCCCTTCGGGGCCAGCGGGCAGTCACCGCAGCGGGGCCGGCGCCGGGTGCACACCGTCGCCCCCAGGTCGAGCACGGCCTGGTTCCAGGCCCACCCCCGGCCGGCGGGCACCACCGAGTCGGCCAGGGTCTGGGCTTCGGCGGGGGCCAGGGGGCGACCGGCCACGGCGCGGGCCAGCACCCGGGCGGCGTTGGTGTCGAGGACCCCGACATCGGCCTCGTGGGCGAAGGCCAGGACGGCCCGGGCCGTGTAGGGACCGACGCCCGGCAGCGCACGCAGCTCGTCGAGGCCCGCAGGCAGCACACCGTCGAAGCGCTCCACGACGGAAACGGCAGTGGCGTGCAGGTGCACGGCCCGGCGGTTGTAGCCCAGCCCGGCCCAGGCCCGCACCACCTCCCCCACCGCGCTCGCCGCGCACGCTGGCGGGGTGGGGAACTGCGCCAGGAACGCTTGGTAGCGGGGCACCACCCGGGCCACCTGGGTCTGTTGGAGCATGAGCTCGCTGACCAGCACCGCCCAGGGATCCCGGGTGCGCCGCCAGGGAAGCTCTCGGCGGGTGGACTCACCCCAGACCAGCACGCTCGCCTGGAACGGCGTCGGCGAGCTCGGCGTGCTCAGCGGCGGTGGCACCAGAAGACGTCGGTTCGGTAGGGCAAGGTGAACGTCTCTCCCACCTCGGCACCGGCCACCAGCGCCCGGACGTCGGCGGCCAGCGCCGCCTGTTCGTCTGCCGGGCGAGCGGCGATGTAGCTGGTGGACAGCACCCGGTCGACCAGGGTGTCCAGGTCGAGGGTCTGCTCCATTCGGAACTGGCGGTGGTGGAGCGCACTGAACGCGCCCGTCTCGGCTACGGCCGCCGTCCAGTCGATGCCCTGGTAGCTGGGCACCGGCCGATCGTCCCAGCCGATGAGGGCCGACAGCTCGGACACCAATCGAACCGAGTCGTCGCGATCGTTCCACACCAGACCCAGCCCACCGCCCGATCGCAGGATCCGGGCCACCTCGGCCAGCGCATCGCTGACCTGGAACCAGTGGAACGCCTGAGCCACGAGGACGGCGTCGACCGTGCCCGTGGCCACCGGCAGGGCCTCGGCCGTGGCGGCGACGGCGACGACGCCGGCGTCAGGCACCATGTCGATCAGCACCGCTCGCATGCCCGCCACCGGCTCGACCGCCACCACCAGGGCCCCGGTGGGCACGAGCAGTCGGGTGAGCTTGCCCGTCCCCGCCGCCACCTCGACCAGCCTCGAGCCCACCGCCACCGACAGCTCCTCGACCAGGCAGGTCACCGCTGCAGGCGGGTACGAGGGCCGGCCCCGCTCGTAGGCCTCTCCGGACGAGCCGAAGCCCCGGGCGGCCACGTGGTCGATGGTCACGCGCCCAGCATGGCCGACCGGCGAACGACGTCGAGCACGGCGTCGGCCCACAGGCGGTAGCCGGCGTGGGACGGGTGGTAGCGGTCGGCGGCAAAGAAGCGCTCGGGGTCCCGGCGGAACGGCGGCCCCGTCTCCCCGGCGATGTCGACGTAGGTGCTGGCGGTGTCGAGCGCCACCTCCTCCACCACGTCGTCGAGCTGGTCGCCTCGGAACCCGGCCACCGCCCGTAGGGGCTGGGCCAACCGGGGGATGGCGCCCATGTCGGGCACCCCCAGCAGCACGACCTCGGCCGGATCGGGCAGGTTGGCCACCAGGCGCCGGTACTGCCGGGCGAAGTCGGACCGGGACGTGAGGTGGGTCACGTCGTTGGCCCCCACGGAGACGAAGACCACATCGGGCTCCAGTCCGGCGACGGCGGGGAGCTGGCGCTCGAGCACCTCGGCCACGGTGGCGCCGCTGCGGGCAAGCACGGTCAGCTCCACCGGGCGGTCGAGGCCGGCGGCCACGAGCGTCGGCAGGGCTGCGGTCGCGCTCGACGCTCCCACACCCGCAGCGGTCGAGTCGCCGAGCCACACCACCTCCAACGCCGGACCCGGCCCTTCCCCCACCATCCCGTCGAGGTCGAGCGCAGGACCGGCGAGCCTCTCCCCCCGTCGGGCCAGCCCGGCCTCGACCACCAGGACGACGAGGGCCACCAACGGCACCCCGACCGCCACCACCAGGAGCCGTCGCCAGCCGCCCAACCTTCAGCTGGGGACCGGTACGGGAACGACGATCACCGTCGGCCACGGTATCTGGGTAGGGCGTGGGGATGGGACTCGGGCAGTGGGCGGTGGTGGTTGGCGGGCTGGCCCTGATGCTCCTGTCCATGGTCGACCTGTTCCTGACGGCACTTCACCCCGACGTCGACGGGCCCCTGGCCAGGAACGTGCAACGGGCCGTGTGGCGGGTGTTGGTGGCCGGAGGCCGGCGGCGCAGTCGGCGGCGGCGGTTGATGGCCCTGGCCGGTCCCCTCATGATGGTGCTGACCTTCGTGGCGTGGGTGTCGGCGCTGGTGGTCGGCTTCGCCCTCGTCGTCTGGCCCTTCCTGCCCGAGGCCGTCCAGTCTGAGCCGGTCCTCGGGAACCTGGGGTTCCTGGATGCCCTGTACTACAGCGGCGCCACCGTGAGCACGCTCGGCTTCGGCGACATCACCCCGACGTCGAGACCGGTGCAACTCCTGACCGTGATGGCCTCCCTCAGCGGGTTCTCCATGCTCACCGGGATCGTCGCCTACCTCCTCGAGGTCCTGGGCAGCCTGCACAACCGTGTGCGCCTGGCCCTGCGCGTCGGCGAGGACACCGACGGTCGCCACGACGGGCCTCAGGTGCTCGCCGCCTGGTTGGCCGACGACGAGCTGGGAGACGTCCGCCAGCGCTTCGAGAAGTGGGCCGGCCTGCTCCGCGACACCCAGGACGAGGTCCACCGCTTCCCGCTCATCTCCGTCTGCTATCGCAGCCGCGATCCCCATCAGGACCCGGAGCCGGCGGTGCGGGGGGTGGCCCAGACGGTGATCGCCGGACATCTCCTGAGCAGCGACGAGGGCTATCGCCGGCTGCGGACGTCGCTGCAGGGCCTCGACAGGGCCGTCACCCGCTTCATGGTGGTCATGGCCCGCCAGTACCTGGGACAGGACCTGCTGGAGGATCTGGCCCGGCCCCGTCCGACCGAGGACGACCATGCCCACGTCGGCGACATCCGCCGGCGCCTGCAGGACCACTTCGGCATCGACCTCCATCCTGACGATGCCACGCTCTCGAGGGCCCTGGATCTGACGTGTCGGGCCCGGGTATTCCTCGACGCCTTCCACCTACTGACGGGATGGCAGTCCCACGACGACGCTCAAGAAGAGCCGGTGGCCGTCCCTACGCCTCGGTGACGGCCCCCCGCTCGGCGCCCGAGGCCAGCCGGGCGTACTTGGCCAGCACGCCCGAGGTGTACCGGGGCGCGGGCAGCTTCCACTCGCTGCGGCGCCGGGCCAACTCGGCGGCGTCCACGTCGAGGTCGATGGTCAGGGCCTCGGTGTCGACGACGATGCGGTCCCCGTCGCGTACAAAGGCGATGGGTCCGCCGTCGACCGCTTCGGGGGCGATGTGTCCGATGCAAAAGCCGCGGGTGCCACCGGAGAAGCGCCCGTCGGTGACCAGGGCACAGTCGCCGCCCCGGCCCGCCCCCTTCATGGCGCCGGTGACGGCCAGCATCTCGCGCATGCCCGGCCCGCCCTTGGGGCCCTCGTAGCGGATCACCACCACGTCGCCCGGCCGGATGCGCCCGGCCATGATCGCCTCCATGGCACCGTCCTCGCCGTCGAAGACCCGGGCGGGACCGTCGAAGCGGGTGAAGTCGATCCCCGCCACCTTGACCACCCCGCCCTTGGGGGCCAGCGAACCGGTGAGCACGGCAATGCCTCCGCGGGCGTGGACGGGGTCGCTCAGCGGGTGGATCACCGCGCCGTCGGGCGCCGGCGGGGCCAGGTCGGCCAGGTTCTCGGCCATGGTCCGCCCGGTGACGGTGAGGCAGTCACCGTGGAGCAGCCCGGCCTCGAGCAGCTCGGCCAGCACCACGGGGACCCCGCCGATGCGGTCGATGTCGGCCATGTGGTAGCGACCCTGGGGCCGGACGTCGGCGATGTGGGGGACCTTGGCGGCCACGGCGTTGAAGTCGTGGAGGGCCAGCTCGACCCGGGCCTCGGTGGCGATGGCCAGCAGGTGCAGCACGGCGTTGGTGGAACCGCCGAGGGCCATGACCACGGCGATGGCGTTCTCGAACGCCTCCTTGGTCAGGATCTGGCGGGGCCGGATGCCGGCTCGCAACAGGCCCATCACCGCCTCGCCGCTGGATCGGGCCGAGGCGTCGCGGCGGGGGTCGGGGGCAGGGGCGCTGGCGCTGCCGGGCAGCGACATGCCCAGCGCCTCGGCCACCGCCGCCATGGTGTTGGCCGTGAACATTCCCGCACACGCTCCCTCACTCGGACAGGCGCGCCGCTCGATCTCCCCCAGCTCGCCCTCGGTCATGGTGCCCGCCGCGCAGGCGCCCACCGCCTCGAACACGCTGACGATGTCGAGGGCCCTGCCCTTGCTCTCGCCGGGCAGGATCGACCCGCCGTAGACGAACACCGAGGGCACGTTGACCCGGGCCGCGGCCATGAGCATGCCGGGCAGGCTCTTGTCGCACCCGGCGAAGGTGACCAGGGCGTCCAGGCGCTCGGCGTGCATGACCGTCTCCACCGAGTCGGCGATCACCTCCCGGCTGACCAGCGAGGCGTGCATGCCCTCGTGTCCCATGGAGATGCCGTCGGACACGGCGATGGTGGTGAACTCCAGGGGGAAGCCCCCGGCGGCGCGCACGCCCTCCTTGGCGGCGCGAGCCAGGCGGGCCAGGGGCATGTTGCAGGGGGTGACCTCGTTCCACGACGAGCACACCCCGATCTGGGCCTTGCCCCAGTCGTCGTCACCCATGCCCACGGCCCGCAGCATGGCCCTCGCCGGGGCCCGCTGGAGGCCGTCGGTGACCTCGTGGCTGCGGGGCTTCATGTCGGGGGGTGTGCTCTCGGGCGGCTGGGCGTCAAGGGCCATGGGCCGAGGGTAGCCAGGCCCCACGCCCACGTCTCCGGCCTTTCGGTCGTAGCGTCGAGGGCCAGATGACCGCTGTCGTGCGCGCCTCGGGCCTGGTCAAGCACTGGGGGGCGACCGCCGCCCTGGCCGGGGCCACCTTCGAGGTGGGTCACGGCGTCACCGGGCTCCTGGGATCCAACGGGGCGGGCAAGACGACCATGCTCGGCCTCATGCTCGGGCTCCACCCCCCCGACGGCGGCACCATCGAGGTCCTCGGCCTCGATCCCGCCAAGGCCGGCGCCCAGGTGCGCGAGCGCATCGGCTACGTCCCCGAGCACGAGGCCCTGGCCCCCGATGTGCGGGCCCATGACCTGGTGCGCCACCTGGCCGAGGTCCACGGCCTGCCCGCTCGTGAGGCCACGGCCCGGGCCAGCGACGCGCTGTGGCTGGTCGGCCTGGGCGAGGAGCGCCACCGTCCCGTGGGCACGATGTCGACCGGCCAGCGCCAGCGGGTGAAGCTGGCCGCCGCCCTGGCCCATGACCCCGCCCTGCTCCTGCTCGACGAGCCCACCAACGGCCTCGACCCCATGCAGCGCGAGGACATGCTCGCCCTCATCCGCCGCATCGGCTCCGAGCTCGGCATCGACGTGGTGCTGTCGTCGCACCTGCTCGAGGAGGTGGAGCGCACGTGCGACGCCACCGTCATCCTGGCCGCAGGGCGGGTCGTGGCCAGCGGGAGCATGGAGGGCCTGCGCTCGGGCGGGACCGGCCTGGTGGTCGAGGTCGACGGTCGGGCCGAGATCCTCGCCGGCCGCCTGCGAAGCGACGGACTGGCCGTGACCGTCGACGGGCTTCGACTGGTGATCGACGGACCGGCCGGCGCCGGGGCCGACGCCGTGCGTGACGCGGCCGCCGCCGAGCGGGTCGGCCTGCGCCGGGTCCAGGCCCGCACCGCCACCCTCGAGGACGTCTTCCTCGCCGCCGACCAGGGGGCCGACGGCATCCCGTCCCGTTCTTTCGGCGCTGACGGGCACCAGGCGCCTCTCACAGCCGAAAGAACGACGGAGGGCAGGCGAGGTGACTGACGCCCGCATCCTCGACCGGGGCTACCGCCGCTACGAGGGGCCCCGCCTGGGCGTACGCGGCGCGGTGCGCAGCCTGGCCTGGCACAGCGCCCTGCGCGCCCTCGGGCTGCGCCGGACGTTCTGGGCCAAGTTGTTGCCGCTGGCCTCGGTGGGCATCGCCTACGTGCCGGCGCTGGTGTTCGTGGGCATCGCCGCCCTGCTCCCCGACCAGCTCGTCGACGCGGGGGGGCTCCTTCCCGGGTACGCCGACTACTACGGCTTCATCAGTGCCGCCATCGTGCTGTTCGTGGCCCTGGTCGGCCCCGAGGTGCTCTGCCCCGACCGGCGCCACCGGATGCTCGGGCTCTACCTCGCGTCCCCCCTCACCCGCGACAGCTACCTGGTGGCCAAGGTCCTGGCCGTGGTGCCGGTGCTGGCGCTGGTCACCCTGGGGCCACCGCTGCTGTTGCTCGTGGGGCTGACCTTCGCCGAGGCCGGTCCGGCCCACTTCGGCGAGTTCCTCGCCGTGCTGGCCCGCATCGTGGCCGGCGGCCTGGTCATCTCCGGCGCCTACACCGCCGTCTCGCTGGCCGCCGCCAGCCTCACCGAGCGCCGGGCGGTGGCGTCGGCCGGGGTCATCCTCGTGCTCCTCGTCTCCGGCGTGGCCACCGCCGCCCTGGTGGCCAGCGGGGCTGACGAACGCCTCCTGTTGCTCAACCTCAGCGTGGTCCCCTTTGAGCTGGTGCAGCGCATCTACGGCCAGGCGGGCCAGATCGACGTCTCCACCGTCGAGCTGGTGTTGGCCAACCTGGTCTGGACCGCTGGCGCCGGCGCCTTGTTGCGCTCCCGCTACCACCGCCTGCGGATCACCCGGTGATCCCGGGCACCAGGAGCCGGTGAGGCCGTGATCGAGGTCAGCCACGTCTCCAAGTGGTTCGGCGAGGTGGTGGCCGTGTCCGACGTCAGCTTCGCCGTCGGCCCCGGCGTCACGGCCCTGCTCGGGCCCAACGGGGCCGGCAAGTCCACCATGCTCCGCCTGTTGTGCGGCCTCACCCGCCCTTCGCAGGGATCGGTGCGGGTGCTCGGCGCCGACCCCCGAGGTGACCCGGCGTTGTTCCGCCGACTTGGCCTCGTGCCCCAGCAGGAAGCCCTGTTCGAGGGCATCACCGCCCGGGCCTTTGTGGTGCTGGCCGCCGAGCTGCACGGTCTCCCCCGGGCCGGTGCTGCCGCCGCTGCCGCCCTCCGGGAGGTCGACCTGGACCCGGACGACGAGCGGAACCTCGCCACCTACTCCAAGGGCATGCGCCAGCGGGTCAAGGTGGCCCAGGCCCTGGTGCACGACCCCGAGCTCCTCGTGCTCGACGAGCCCCTCGACGGCCTCGACCCCCGCCAGCGCCTCCACCTCATCGCCCTGTTCCGGCGCCTGGGCGCCGAGGGGCGGGGCGTGGTGGTGTCGAGCCACGTGCTCGACGAGGTCGAGCGCTTCGGCTCCCGGGTGCTGGTCATGGCCCAGGGCCGCCTGGCCGCCGAGGGCGACTTCCACGCCATCCGGGAGCTGATGGACAACCGACCTCACCGCCTGCGGGTGCGCACCGATCGGCCCCACGAGCTCGGGGCCGCGCTGTTGGCCTCGACCACGGTGGTCGGGGTGTGGGTGGGCGGGCCGGGTGAGCTGGTGGTCGACACCCTCGACGTGGCCGGGTTCCGCCTGGCCGTGGCCCCAGCCGCGTGCGCAGCCAGCGCCCGGCTCCTGGAGCTGGTGCCCCTCGACGACGACCTCGAGAGCGTGTTCCGCTACCTCGTGAGCGCCCACCCTCGCCCTGCCGATCGGCAGGTCTGAGGGCATGAAGGCGCTGTACCGCACCTTCCTGTCCACCCAGGTCACCAAAGCGCGCCTGGTCGGCCTGGGCGCCCTGGGGGTCCTGGCCGTGCTCCTGGGTGTGGCCGTGGGCGCCGGCGATTCCGCCGGTTCGCCGGCCGCCGGCATCGACCTGGTCAGCGCCTACGGGCTGGCCCTGTTCGTGCCCGTGACCACCCTGGTGTTCGCCTCGGCCGTGCTGGGCGAACCCCACGAGGACGGGACCCTCGTCTACCTGTGGCTGCGCCCGGTGGCCCGGTGGCGCCTGGTCGCCATGGCGCTGGCTGCCGCCCTCACCGTCGCCCTACCCGTGGTGGTGTTGCCCATGACCGTGGCTGCCGCCGCCACCGGTGGGGGCGCCGGACTGGTGACGGCCACGCTGGTCGCGACCACGCTGGCCACCGTGGCCTACGCCGGGGTCTTCACCTGGCTGGGCCTGCGCGCCCGTCGAGCCCTGCTCTGGGGGCTGGCCTACATCCTGGTGTGGGAAGGCTTCGTGGCCCGGGCCGGGGGGACGGCGTCGCTGCTGGCCATCCGGGCCCATGCCCGCTCCCTCCTGGCCCGCCTGGCCGATGGGGGCCCCGAGCTGGTGGAGGTCTCCCTGGCCACCTCCATCCTCCTCCCCCTGGCCGCCGCCGCGGTAGCCCTGGCCTTGACCGTCCGCCGCCTCAGCCGCCAGGACGTCGCGTAGGGCCTTGGGCCTCACTCGCTTCGCTCCGTTCGACCGAGCTTGATCGTGCCCCGGACACCACGACCTCATCGAACCCCAGGCGCAGGTCGCCCTCGGCCACGGCCAACCCGCCCACCTCGGGCACACCGTGGGCGCCGGCCGGCTCCCCCGGCGGAATCGCCGTGATCCATGTTCCACGCACACGGTCGCCAGGGGCAGCGTGATCCATGGCCCCGCCTGCCGGTGGGACCTCCTGCACCGATCTACGGCATTCCGACGGCGGTGGCCAGGCCGAACACCAGGACCAACCTGCCGGCGAAGACCGTGAGGCGGACCGGCGCGCTCATGCGACCGAATACCCGGCTTCCACGATGGCCCGGCGGACGGCCTCGTCGTCGGCATCACCGCTCACCGTGACCCGGCCACTGGGCAGATCGACGTCGACCGACTCGACGCCGGGAACCTCGGTGACCTCCTCGGTGACCATGGCCACGCAGCTGTGGCAGGTCATGCCCTCGACCTCGTAGGAACGCTGGGTGTCGCTCATGGTGGCCCCGATCGCTCGTGATACCCAGGGGGGGTATCGATCCATCACCCTACCCCTTCTGGCCACCCTGCAACTACCCCGGGGGGGTCTCCTCGTCGGAGGGGAGGAAGGCCCCGGCCAGACCCAGGGCCAGGGCGGCGACGGTGACCACCGCCGCGTTCACCCGCCGGCGTCCCCCGGTGTCAGCACAGGCCTCGTCGGGGTTCCCCACGATGGTCCCGGCGGGGGTGGACGGGTCGGCTTGCGAGCCTCCCAGGGCGCCGCTGCACTGGACCACGCCGGCGAAGGTGAAGGGCAACAGGACGTAGATCAGGGCGCCGACGATGGCGACCGCGGCGGCGAGGGGGACGAAGCGCTGACGGGCGCTGGCCTCGGGCTCCCACGGCTTGGGCAGACGTTGCATGACACCAGTATCCCCGGCGCCGGGCCGACCGACGCTCGTAGCCTCGCCGGCATGGCCCTGGTCCGTCCCATGGCCCACCCCTACGACCGCCAGATCCTCGGGCTGGCCGTCCCTGCCCTCGGAGCCCTGGCCGCCGAGCCGCTCTACGTGCTGGCCGACACCGCCGTGGTCGGACGTCTGGGTACGCCCCAGCTCGGCGGGCTGGCCGTGGCCAGCACCCTGATCCTCACCGGCTACGTCCTGTTCAACTTCCTGGCCTACGGCACCACGGCGTCCGTAGCCCGACGCCTGGGCTCGGGCGACGCTGCCGGTGCCGCCCACGAAGGGGTGCAGGGCATGTGGCTGGCACTGGGAATCGGCGTGGTCCTGACCGCGCTGGGCTGGGCCCTCGCTCCCCAGGCCGTCGCCCTCATGGGGGCCACCGGCGAGGTGGCCACCAACGCCCTCGTGTACCTGCGCATCAGCCTGGTCGGCGTGCCCGCCCTCTTGGTGACCCTGGCCGGAACCGGCTACCTCCGCGGCCGTCAGGACACGCTCACCCCGCTGGTGGTC
>JAUJLZ010000174.1 GCA_030447125.1 Acidimicrobiales bacterium | reverse complement strand
TGCTCTACGAGATCAAGGTCGACAACAACGGCGACGCCGTGGAGGACGTGACCTACGGGTTCCGCTTCACCACCACCACCGTCGACCCCAACACCTTCCTCTACGCCACCGGTGCCATCGACACCGTGGAGGACGAGAACTGGAACCGGCCCCAGGAGTACACGGTGACCAGGACTGAGGGCGGGGTGAGCGAGACAGTGGCCTCCGGCCTGCGTTCGGCCCCGTCCAACGTAGGACCGCGAAGCACTCCCGACTACGAGTCGCTGGCTCAGACCGCCATTCACGACCTCGGCCACGGCAAGGTCTTCGCCGGTCAGCGTGAGGAAGGCTTCTACGCCGACATCGCCTCCATCTTCGATCTGGGCGCCCTGCGGCCGTTCCTCGACTACCCGGACGGCGACGAGGGCATCGACACCTTCGCCGGCTACAACGTGCAGTCCATCGCCCTTCAGGTACCTGTCGACGAGCTCACCTCGGATGGTGAGCCGGTCATCGGGGTGTGGTCCACCGCTTCTCGCCAGTCCACCCGGGTCCTCTCGGCCTCCGGCGGTGAGTCGAACATCTCCGGCGACTGGGTCCAGGTGTCCCGACTGGGCAACCCCCTGGTGAACGAGGTGGTCATCCCCCTCAAGCTCAAGGACGCGTTCAACGCCCTCGAGCCCGTCAACGACGCCGCCGTCCTGACCGGGGTCACGGCCCCGCCGTACTCCACCGAGGGCATGATCCCCTTGGTCCAGGACCCGATCCTCGGTGCCTACATCGAGCAGATCTACGGCCTCGACATCCCCGAGGAAGACCGGACCGATCTCATCTCCATCTTCCTCACCGGTATCGATGGTTTGAACATGCCGGCTGGCGTGCAGCCGGCCGAGATGCTGCGACTCAACACCGAGACCCCCACCACCCCCTTTGACCAGCGTGACCGGCTGGGCCTGCTGGCCGGCCAGAACGACGGCTTCCCCAACGGGCGCCGCGTCGGTGACGACGTCGTCGACATCGCCCTGCGGGCCGTGGCCGGCGGAACCCCGTTGACCCCCGAGTTCAACATGGCACCCAACAACGCCCTCACCGACGGGGCCAACGAGAACGACCGGCCCTACCTGGAGGACTTCCCCTACCTGGCCACACCTCACCAGGGCAGCGACCTACGCAACCCCCAGCGGGTGCAAGGCGGCGAGCGGGGCCGAGGTCCCGATCGAGTTGAGCTCCCGGACCGCAATCGCTCGGGCTTCCTCGATGATTTCGACTTCGACGAGATCCTCAACCTGGAAGACCTCCTGGGTGAGTCGAGAGGAGTCGGCAGGCGCTGACCCCGCCGCGGCGACGGGGTCACCTCGATCCTGGTGCACTCCCCGAGGTGATGCTCGGCTTCTTGGCCGAGCATCACCTCGCCAGCCTGACAACACTGCGAGCCGACGGGACGCCCCACGTGGTGCCCGTCGGTTTCGCGTTCGACCCCACCGACGCTCTGGTGCGGGTCATCACCAACGCCGGGAGCCAAAAGGCGGCCAACGCGACACGAGGGGGCCGGGCCGCGGTGTGCCAGGTCGACGGTGGGCGCTGGCTGACGCTCGAAGGCCAGGTTCGCGTCACCGCTGACCCGGCCCGGGTGGCCGAGGCCGTGGCCGCCTACGCCCGGCGCTACCGCCAGCCGGGTGACAACCCGAACCGGGTCGCCATCGAGATCAGCGTGGACCGGATCCTCGGTCGGGCCTAGCCTCGGGGCCGCGCCTGCGAGCGGAGCGGAGGCTGCGGGAGCCCCGCCTAGGCGCGCATGCTCTCAGCCGTGCTCTTGGTCCTGGGCCCTCTGGCATTGGACCAAGAGGTTGGCGACCGCCTCCACGGCGTGGGGGATGAGGTCCAAGACGTCGTCGGCCGTCTCTTCGACGGGACCGCCACTCGCGCCCCCGGGCCCGCTGGAGGTGGCCCGCATGTTCCACGGGCGGACGTGACGCTCCTCTGGACCCGGGGGGACCCGGGCCAGCTCGAACTCCACCCGCCAGGTCTCTTCACTCGTCTCTGCCATGTGACGGTTTCTAGCGCACGGGTCACGGGTCGTGCTCGCCGAGTCTTCCCTGGCCCTTCCCCCGCCCGCCCCGATGGGTCATCATCGGAGGGTGGGCGCGGTGTGGAGCAGAGCCAGGGCCGAGCTACGGGCCAGCATCCGGGTCACGATCGCCCTGGTGGTCCTGGCCGGCGTGGCCACAGGGGTGGTGTTGGCGGCGGCGGCAGGGGCACGTCGCAGCCAAGGGGCGCTGCCCGAGCTCCTCGCCTACAACCAGCCCGAGGACGGCGTGGTCTTCCTGGCCGAGGGCCTCGCCTCGCACGAGCAGGACGAGCTGTTCGACCAGGTGGCCGGCCTCCCCATGGTCGTCGACGCCAGCCGCACCGCATCGGTCGGCCTGGCCGAGGTCGGTCCCGACGACGAGGTGATCGACAGCGACCTGGCGGCCCGGGTCGTCCTCGACGGTCCTTCCTACGATCGCCTGGCCCGGCCCCTCATCGTGGCCGGGCGCCACCCCCGTGGCGACCAGGCCAGCGAGGTGGCGATCGACGAATCGCTGGCTGCTCGTCGTGGCCTGGAGCCCGGGGACAGCTTCGAGGTCCTGGTCCAGACGGGCGAGGAGCTCGACGCGTCCGGCGACTACCCGGCCCCGGAGCCGAGCGGGGAGCGCATCCGCCTCAGCGTGACCGGCATCGAGCGCCAGCCCTACGACATCAGCGCCGCCACCGAGGCCGAGGCGGCCCCCCCGGGAGGGAGCGGGGGTGACGACGTGTACCTCACCCCGGCCTTCTGGGAGCGCCACGGCGAGAGCATCGCCACCGAGGGCGTGGCCATGGCGGTGTGGCTGGAGGAGGGAGAGGCCAGCCTGGACGCCTTTGCCGAGGCGGCGGCGGCGATCGTGGCCGACGAGAGCAACCTGTTCGTGGAGCCCGGAGCCCAGGACCTGGTGGGCGTTCCCGCCCTCCAGCGGGCCATCGACGTCCAGGCCAGCGCCCTGGCCGCGTTCGCCGCCCTGGCCGCGGTGGCCACCCTCGTCATCGTCGGCCAGGCACTCAGCCGCCAGGTCGCCTTCGACGCCGGTGACCGGCGCATCCTCATGGCCCTGGGCCTGACCCGGGGCCAGCTCGTGGGCGCCTCGCTCGCCCGCACGGCAGTGGTCGGGATGGGCAGCGCCGCTCTGGCCGTGGTCGTCGCCGTGGCGCTCTCGCCCCTCGCCCCCATCGGCCTGGCTCGGCGAGCCGAGCTCGACCCGGGGGTGGAGATCGACGGCACCGTCCTCGCCCTGGGGGCCGGCCTGCTGGTGGCGTCGCTGGCCGGGTGGGGCCTGGTGGCGGCCCTGCGCACCACTCGGCCGGCGAGCCCCGCCCGGGGCACCCCGGGCCCCAACCCGGCTCCCTCCCGGCTGGCCGAGCGCCTGTCCCGGGCGAACCTGCCCGTGCCCCTGTTGACGGGTGTGCGCATGGCGCTGGCTCCCGGACAGCATCGAGCCTCGGTCCCGGTGGGCACGGCCGTGGCCGGCGTCGTGGTCGGCATCGCCGGGGTGACGGCGGCACTCGTCTTCGGAGCCAGCCTCGGTCGGCTCCTGGCCCAGCCCGAGCTGCGGGGGTGGAACTGGGACGTGGCCGTCGGCGACTACACCACGCCCGACGCCTCCGAGGACGGAGCGCGCCTGTTGGCGGCCAACCCCGACGTGGCCGAGTACTCCGGGTTCCTCTACGGGCCGCTCATGGTCGACGGCCTCGACGTGGAGCTGGCCGCCGTCACCACCGACGACGGGCTGGTGTCTTCTCCCGTCCTCTCCGGTCGCCATCCCCGCGTGCCCGGGGAGGTGGCCTTGGGTCCCGCCACCCTGGAGCGCCTGGGCAAGGATGTCGGAGACAGCGTCGAGCTGACCCTGGGTGTCGGCGCGCCGGTGAGCGCCCAGATCGTCGGCACGGTCATCCCCCCGGCCGTGCTCGCCCCGGGCATGACCCTGGGCTCGGGTGGGGTGCTCACCCACGAGGGCGCCGTCGAGGTCGTCGGTGCGGTGGTGGGCGACCTGGCGCCTGACCGTTACCTGGTCCGCCTGCGGCCCGATGTCGACGAGGAGGCAGCGCGAGCTCGCCTCTCGGCTGACTTCGGATCCGTGCAGGGCCCCACCACCACCTCGGACCTGGAGAACCTGCGACGGGTCCGGGGCCTGCCCGTGGCCCTCGCCTCCCTCATCGGGGTCCTCGGCGTGGCCACCCTGGCCCACGCCCTGATCGTCGGCGTGCGCCGGCGGCGCCGTGACCTCGCCGTGCTCAAGGCCGTCGGCTTCTCCCGCGGCCAGGTACGGGCGTCGGTGGGCTGGCAGGCCACCAGCCTGGCCGGCCTCGCCGTGGTCATCGGCCTCCCGGTCGGCCTGCTGGCGGGCAGCCGGGCGTGGGCCTTGGTGGTGGAGCGCCTCGGCGTCGGCGCGGCCGCCGTCGTGCCCCTCAGTGCTCTGGTCGCGGCCGTCGCCGTCGTCCTCCTGGCCAACCTGGTGGCGGCCGGACCGGGGTGGGCGGCGGCACGAACGCCTCCGGCCAGCGCGCTGCAGGCCGAGTGACTCCGGTCGGGGCCGGGGCGACGAATCGCCGCCGCCGGACCCCGACCTTATGAAGCGTCGGCCTACTCGGCGGGACCGGCCTCGGCCAGCTCCACCGGCGGGGGCTCGAAGCCCTCGACGGTGCGGAACA
>JAUJLZ010000173.1 GCA_030447125.1 Acidimicrobiales bacterium | reverse complement strand
GACGGCGACCACAGCATCGAGCGCTGCTTCGAGGTGACCGAGGCCACCCAGCGGGTGGTCTTCGCCGCGCTCGCCAGCCAACGCGTCGATCTGGAGCAGATGGTGCTCAAGCCCAACATGGTGGTCTCGGGCAAGGGCCACGCCCGCCAGGCCGAGGTGGCCGAGGTGGCCGAGTTGACGCTTCGCTGCCTGCGCCGCACCGTCCCAGCGGCCGTGCCCGGCATCGCCTTCCTCTCGGGCGGCCAGGGCGCCGAGATGGCCACCGAGCACCTCAACGCCATGAACGCCGTCGGTCCCCATCCCTGGGTGCTCACCTTCTCCTACGGGCGGGCCCTCCAGGATCCGGCCCTCGCCGCCTGGAAGGGCGAGGACGCCAACCGCGACGCCAGCCAGCAGGCCCTGGCCGACCGCTGCCAGGCCAACAGCGCCGCCAGCCAGGGCAAGTACACGACCGGCGCCGCCGCGGCCTAGCCCGACCCCCCCACGGGGGCAGGGTTGGGCTCGGGACTCGGGTAGATCGCCGCCGTGAGCGAGCGGGTCGAGCTGGTCTGGATCGGCGACGACGCGCCGGCCTACGACCACGGGCCCGGCCACCCGCTGCGGCCGGCCCGGGTGACGCTGACGCGCGATCTCATCCACGCCTGTGGCCTGCTCGAGGCCCCCGGGGTGGCCGAGGTCGCTGGCCGCGACGCCAGCGACGACGAGCTGGCGCTGGTCCACACCCCGGCCTACGTCAACGCCGTGCGCCGGGCCGGCCACGGCCAGGCCGGCCCCTGGTGGGAGTACGGCTTCGGACCGGGTGACAACCCCGTCTTCCCGGGCATGCACGAGGCCGCGGCGCGGGTGGCGGGCGCCACCTTGGTGGGCGCCGAGGCCATCTGGTCGGGACGGGTTCAGCACGCCTTCAACCCCGCGGGCGGGCTGCACCACGCCATGCCCGCTCGGGCCAGCGGGTTCTGCGTCTACGACGACCCGGCCCTGGCCATCGCCTGGCTGCTGGCCCGGGGGGTGGGTCGGGTGGCCTACGTCGACGTCGACGTGCACCACGGCGACGGTCCCGACGCCATCTTCGCCTCGGATCCCCGGGTGCTCACCATCTCCTTGCACCAGGACGGACGCACCCTGTTCCCCGGAACCGGTTTCGTGCACGACCGGGGAACGGGCGACGCCGAGGGCAGCGCCGTGAACGTGCCCCTGCCCCCCTTCACCGGGGACGACGGATGGCTGCGGGCCTTCCAGGAGGTGGTGCCCCCGCTGGTGGAAGCCTTCGCCCCCGAGGTCCTCGTCACCCAACTGGGTTGCGACACCCACCACCTCGACCCGCTGGCCAGCTTGCAGCTGACCACCGCCGCCTATCGCCGGGCGGCAGCCACGCTCCACGACCTGGCCCACCGCTGCGCCGGGGGACGGTGGCTGGCGACGGGTGGGGGTGGCTACCAGTGGGCCCGCGTGGTCCCCCGGGCCTGGACGACCTACTTCGCCGAGATGGTCGGTGTCGAGGTTCCCGACGAGCTTCCCGCCTCATGGGTCGCTCGGGCAGGAGCACAAGCGGGCGCGGGCGAGGCCGGCGACGGAGGCATCCCCCTGCGCTTCTCGGAGCCTGCGGTGCGCGGGAGTGGCGGCGACGGTGCCGTGGCCCAAGTGGTGGCCGACGTCAAGGCCTCCGTCTTCGGTTTCCACGGCCTGGCGCCGTGAACCAGCCTGTGCAGAGCGCCTGCCAAGAGCGAGCACAGCGCGTAGGCTGAGAGCGATCCGGTCTCGGCCCGAGGGGAGCTCGTCGTGAAGGTAGGCATCGTCGGAAAGGGTGGGGTGGGCAAGACCACGACCTCGGCGCTCATCGCCCGGGCGCTGGTGGAGCGGGGGAAGCGGGTGGTGGCCGTCGACACCGACTCCAACCCCAACCTGGGCATGTCCCTCGGGCTCAGCTTCGAAGAGATCGAGGCCATTCCCCAGCTCCCCCGAGCACTGCTCGTGGGGGCCAAGGGTGACCTCACGGCCGAGGGCGTGATCGACGAGTACGGCCGCACCACACCCTTTGGCGTCACCCTCATCTCGGCCATCAAGGTCAACGAGGCCGGCGCCGGGTGCACCTGTGGGGGACACGCCTCGGTGCGCAGCTTCCTCGGCGACGTGCTCGACGAGCAGGCCGACGTCACGCTCGTCGACATGGAGGCCGGCCTCGAGCACCTCAGTCGCTCCGGCGGCACCCTGGCCTACGCCGACGTCCTGGTGGTGATCATGGAGCCCAGCCGCAAGTCGATCATCACCGCGGCTCGCACCATCGCCCTGGCCGAAGAGCTGGGCATCCCCCAGACCGTCGGGGTGGGCAACAAGGCCCGCCTCCCCGACGACCAGGAGTTCTTCGAGAAGGTCTGCGCCGAGTACGGCGTCCCCCTGGCTGGGGTGATCCCCTTCGACACCGCCGTGGTCGACGCCGACCGCGCCGGCGGCAGCCTGGCCGTCGGCAGTGGCGAGGCGGTGCGAGACGCAGTCGGGCGCGTCGTGGACTACCTCGACCGTACGGTCGTCGCCACCGCCGCTTCCTGAGCACCCCACCACCCCGTCGAGCGTCGTGAGGAGCTTGATCCCGCGCCACTGGCTCCATGGCGACGAGCATGAGCTGGGCGTGGTGGGGGAGGGCTATCTCCAAGGCCTGATGCCCACGGAGATGTCCGACCCCGTCGTCACCGCGGCCACAGAGCGTCGGGTGGTCATGCTGGGGGGCCTGTCCGACCTCGAAGGTCGCGCCGGGCGGGCCAACGCCATCGTCTTCGAGGTTCCCTGGACCTCCGTCTACGGGTACTGGCGAGGCCTGATGCCCCTACCCCCCGATCGTTGGCGAGAGGGTCCGGAGGGCCAGGTGGTGGTGCTGGTGCTCGACCCGGAGGTGGCGGAGGGACACGACGTGGTCATTCGCTCCAACCTGGGCGCCTGGGTCGAGGCCTGCCGGACGATCGGCATCCCCGAGATCCTCGATTGATCGGGACAGGATTGGCGCGGTCCGCAGCCGGGAGCAGGCGGTGAAGAAGGGGATTGTCCTCGCCGTGGTGGTGGTGCTGGCCCTCCTGGCCCTGGTGGTGCCCCTGCCACTGTTCGTGCTGGCGCCAGGCTCGGCCGTCTCCGTGGGGCAGCGGGTGGAGTTGGGCCGTTCACCCGATCCGCTTTCCGGCGAGTTCTTGTTGACGACCGTACGCATCTTCCAACCCAGTGTCGTCGGGGTGGTCCAGGCCTGGGTGGACGACAGCCGGGACGTGCTGTCGCGCGAGGAGGTCGTTCCCCCGGGGGTGGGGGACGCCGAGTTCAGCGAGGCCCAGCGGGCGTTGTTCCGGGAGAGCAGCGAGGTGGCTGCCGCCGTGGGCCTGCGGGCGGCCGGGGCCGACGTCACCATCGACGGCGAAGGGGCCCAGGTGGCGGCGGTGCAACCGGGGTCACCCGCAGACGGCGCCCTGCAGGAGGGCGACGTGGTCACCGGTGTCGACGGCGAGCCGGTGGCGCTGGCGTCGGACCTCGTGGCCATCCTCGGGTCCCGCACGGCCGGCGACGAGGTGACCCTAGCCGTGCGGCGCGAGGGTTTCGAGCGCGACATCCCGGTCCGCCTGGGCACCATCGAGGGGATCGACCAGCCGGCGCTCGGCGTGGCCGTCACCACGGTGGATCTGGACGTGGCCCTTCCGTTCCCCGTCGAGGTCGACCAGGGCCGCATCGGCGGTCCCTCTGCCGGCCTGTTGATCGCCCTGACCGTCTACGACCTGGCTGACCCCGGCGATCTGGCCGCTGGTCGCCGCATTGCCGGCACGGGCACCATCGAGCTCGACGGCGAGGTCGGCGAGGTGGGAGGCGTGGACGCCAAGGTGGTGGCGGCCCGGGAGGCGGGAGCGTCGGTGTTCTTGGTCCCCGAGGCGGAGCTCGACCTGGCCCGGGAGACGGCGGGCGACGACCTCGAGGTCATCCCCGTGGCCACCCTCGACGAGGCCATCGCCGCCCTCGGGGAAGCGGCGTAGCCTGCCTCGCGACCCGCTGGCGCAAGCCTCCGCCGGGGGGTTGGTCACTCGGGAGCGAGGCTGAGGCTGTACTGGGTGAGGACCTCGGCGTCGCCGTCGGTTGCCCCGTCGAGGGTCGGGGCGGCGGTGGCGCTCACGGTGAGGACGCGACCCTGGTCGAGCCGCCAACGGCCCCGGAAGGTGTTGGCGCCGATGTCCCCCGGCTCCTCGACGACCTCGGCGTCGGCCAGCTGCTCGACGTAGAAGTCGAGGACCCCCTTGGGGGTGGTGTCGCGCACCTGGTAGGAGCGGGCGACGTTGCCTTCCTCCTCGGTGGGGGGCGACAGCGGGTCGGAGCCGGCCAGCAGGGGGATGTCGTCGAAGTCGCCCTGACCGAAGGTGGTGGCGTCGGGGCGGGGCTGGGTGCCCTCCGGCGAGGGCGGGGGGTTGCCACATCCGGCGGCGCTGAGGGCCAGGACGACGAGGGCGACCACGGACCGCAAGCGACGCATGGGCCCCCACCTACCACACACCGGTGCAAGCCAACCAGGCCGGTCCAGGGCCCCGGCCGAGGACGCCGAGCGAAGCGAGGCTTGCTCTGTCGGAGCGGCGAAGAGTGCCGCCGAAGGCGGCACCCTGCTCTTGACGGCGAGCGAAGCGAGCCTGCTAGGTGCTCTTGGACTGGATGAGGTGGAAGAGCAGGACGAGCTGGGTGATGGCCAGAGGCCCGTCGCGC
>JAUJLZ010000172.1:1716-4729 GCA_030447125.1 Acidimicrobiales bacterium | reverse complement strand
CGGCTGACCAACACGTGGGGCTCGGGGTGGTACAGGCACACGTCGCGCTGGCCCAACTCCTCGGCGCGGAGCTCCGCAGCCAGTGCGTGATCGTCGGCGAAGGTCTGGCCGAAGACGAGGCGCCCCCACCCGCACTCCAGGGCCACGTTGCGCTTCACCGCACCCCCTGGGCCTGGAGCCAGCGCTCGAGCAGGGCGAGCTGCCACAAGGTGTTGCCGCCGAGGGGGGTGATGTGGGCGTTGGGTGCGGCCAGGAGGGCCTCGACGGCGCCGGGGTCGAACAGGCCCCGCTCCTTGGCCGCCGGGTCGCCGAGAGCCTCGGCCACCATGGCCAGGTACGGCCCCTGGAGGTGCGAGAGCGCCGGCACCGGGAAGTAGCCCTTGGGCCGGTCGATGACCTCGGCGGGGATGACCTTGCGGGCCAGCTCCTTGAGCACGCCCTTGCCCCCCTGGGCCAGCTTGAGCTCGGGGGGACAGGCGGCGGCCAGCTCCACCAGCTCGTGGTCGAGGAACGGGACCCGGGCCTCGAGACCCCAGGCCATGGCCATGTTGTCCACCCGTTTGACCGGGTCGTCGACCAGCATGATCTCGGTGTCGAGGCGCAGCCCCCGGTCGACCGCCGTCGACGCCCCCGGCCGGCCCAGGTGCTCGGCCACCAGGGCCCGGCTGGCATCGTGGTCGAGGCGCCACTCGGGAGACAACAGGCTGCAGACCCCGGCGTGATCGCGGTCGAAAAAGGCGCTGGCGTAGGCGTCGAGGGTGGCGCCGGCGTCCTCGTCGGCGATCCCGGCCAGCGGCGGGTACCAGTGGTAGCCGGCGAAGACCTCGTCGGCGCCCTGGCCCGACTGCACCACCTTGACGTGGCGGCTCACCTCCTCGGCCAGCAGGTAGAAGCCCACGGCGTCATGGCTGACCATGGGCTCGCTCATGGCCGCCACGGCGCCGTCGAGGGCGGGGAGCAGCCGATCGGTACCGATGCGCAGTTGGTGGTGCTCGGTGGCAAAGGTCCGGGCCACGATGTCGCTGTAGGCGAACTCGTCGCCCTTGCGCCCACCGGCGTCGTCGAAGCCCACGCTGAAGGTGGCCAGCCCGTGCTGTCCGGCCTCGGCCAGGAGGCCGACGATGAGACTGGAGTCCAGGCCTCCCGAGAGCAGCACACCCACGGGCACGTCGGCCACCAGCCGGCGCTCGACGGCCAGGCGTAGGGCCGCGGCCACCGCCTCCTCCCAGTCGGTCCCGGTCATGCCCGCGTGTTCACCTCGGCGCTCGTGGGGCGCCTGCCAGTACCGGTGGGTGCGCCGGGCACCGTCGGGCTCGACCACCAGCACCGTGGCCGGGGCCAGCTTGGTCACGCCGGTGAGGATGGTGCGCGGCGGGGGCACCACCGAGTGGAAGCTCAGGTAGTGGTGCAGGGCGACGGGGTCGACGGTGGTGTCGATCCCGCCCCCGGCGAGCAGGGCGGGAAGGGTGGAGGCGAAACGCAGGGCACCGGCGATGTCGGCCAGGTAGAGCGGCTTGATGCCGAGGCGGTCACGGGCGAGCACCAGCCGGCCGCTGGCCAGCTCGACGATGGCGCAGGCGAACATGCCCTGGAGGTGCTCGACGAAGTCGGTCCCCCACTGCCGGTAGGCCTTGAGGACCACCTCGGTGTCGCCGGTGGAGAAGAAGCGGTGGCCCTCGTCGAGGAGCTGGCGACGGAGCTCGGGGTAGTTGTAGATGCAGCCGTTGAAGACGACGGCCAAGCCGAGCTCGGGGTCGACCATGGGCTGGGCCGCCCGCTCGGAGAGGTCGATGACCTTCAGCCGCCGGTGAGCCAGGGCGACCGGGCCCTGGGCCCACACACCGGATCCGTCGGGGCCGCGCCGATGCATGGTGGCCGCCATGCGGACGACCGCACCCACGTCGGCGGCCCCATCGCGGCGGAGCTCTCCGGCAAACCCGCACATCTCTTCGTCGAGGGTAGTCCGCCTCTCAGGGAGCGAGCACGGCTCTGGCCACGAGATCGGTGCCGAAGGTGGTGACGATGGCCAGGTAGAGCAGCCCGGTGGCGGCCATGACCGCCGAGTAGTACCGCTCCTTGAGTGCCGCCCGGGTGACGAGGCACAACACGATGGTCCCCAGGGCGCAGGCCAACCAGAACCAGCCGAGCAGGCCGTTGTAGCCGTCGTCGACCGTGCCCACCAGCACCGAGACCATCCCCGTGGGGACCAGGAGCAGGCCGACCTCGACGGGCCACAAGGCGGTCAGCAGCCGGACCTGCTCCAGGAGCGGCCCCCGGGCCAGGCCGGGCTGCACCAGGTACCAGTGACCGAGGAGCATGGCGTCGGTGACCACGCCGAGGAAGGCGGCGCCGACCAGGGTGCGAGCCACGGCCAGGAGCGGAGACCCGCCGGCGTCGAGTCCGGCTGCGACCAGACCGACCACCCCGATGGCCGGCGCCACCAGGTCGAGGGCGGGCGGGAACTCCTTCACCGGTCTGACCCCCTCGGCGGTGGTGATCGCAACCGCTGAGGGGGTCAGAACGCTGGGCGAGACCATCGCCTGCACCCGGGCCGCCTTGCGGGCCTGCTCGACGCGCTCGCCGGCCACGCCCGCCTTGCGGCGCACGACGGACACGGCCAGGGCCACTGCGGAGGCCACGACCACGCCGCCGGCGGCGGCGTCGCGCACGGGGACGGGCCCGAACAGGACCCCCACGGCGACGGAGGCGGCGGCCAGCAGGAGGTAGGTGGCCCGGATGGTCCAGCCGTAGCCGATGCCCACCTCACGACGCCGGGTGGTGACCCATCCGAAGAACAACCCGCCCACCGCCCAGCCCAACAAGATGGTGGCGGCGTCGAGACGGATCACGCGTGGGGACGGTACCGGCTGGCCCTGTCAACGCGAAGCCAGGCATCGGCGTCTGTACGGGTGTGACAATGGCCACGATGGCGTTCCGCCGAGGTCTCGGAGCCATGGTGGCGACGGCGTCCCCCGCAGAGGCGGTGGCCGAGTTGCACCGGACCCACTACGGG
>JAUJLZ010000172.1:0-1616 GCA_030447125.1 Acidimicrobiales bacterium | reverse complement strand
GTCGCCGATCGCCATCTCGGGCCAGGCCCGCGCCTACGAAGGGACCGTGCAGGTCGAGGTGCGCCAGGCGAGCGGCGAGGCCATCGGGCGGGACTTCGTCACCGCCGGCGCCCTGGGCAGCTTCGGACCCTTCGCGGCCGAGATCGCCTTCGAACCCCCGAGGACTGAGGGGCTCGGCGCTCTGGTGCTCTCCACCGAGTCCGCCGTCGACGGCTCGACCCTGGAAGCCACCGTCGTCAGCCTGGACTTCGGGCCCGTCACCTCCACGCCGACCACAGTCCCCCCAGGCCCAGACCGAGGTCAGCGCGTTCTTCTACCGAGGTGAGGAGCTTGACGCCAGCGTCTTCCAGTTCCCGACCGTCGCTCCCGTCGATTACCGCCTCGACCGGAGCTGCGAGGCGTTCTTCCTGGCACTGGAGGCCGGCTGCCACGTTCGGGATCGACCGAGCGAGTGATCTAGCCGGCTAGGCCTCGACGACGACCAGGCCGTGGGGGACCAGGTTGAGGGGCTCGGGTCCCGCCTCGGTGGCCACCACGATGTCCTCGATGCGGGCGCCGAAGCGGCCCTCGACGTAGATGCCGGGCTCGATGGAGAAGGCGTGGCCGGCCACCAGGGCTTGGCAGTTCCCGGCCACCAGGTACGGGTCCTCGTGCTCGTCGAGACCGATGCCGTGGCCGGTGCGATGGACGAAGGCCTCGCCGTAGCCGGCCTCGGTGATGAGGCGCCGGGCCACGGCATCGACGTCCTCACAGGGCACGCCCACCGCCGCCGCATCCACGGCTGCGGCCTGGGCTTCCTCCAGCACGGCGTAGAGGTGGCGGAACTCGGGCGAGGGCGCACCGGTGTGCACGCAGCGGGTGATGTCGGAGCAGTAGCCGTCGGGCATGGTCCCTCCGAAGTCGCACAAGACCACCTCGCCCGCTCGGATGACCCGGGGGCCGGCGTCGTGGTGGGGGCTGGCGGCGTTGGGGCCGGCGGCCACGATGGAGAAGTTGACCCGGGCGTGACCCTCGGCCAGCAGGCGCCGGCCCAAGTCGGCCGACACCTCGGCCTCGGTCCGGCCGACGAGGGGGATCTCGCCGCCCTGGAGCTGGGCCGCCACCCGGTCGGCCGCAGCCGACGCCCGCCGCAGCGATGCCACCTCGGCGCTGTCCTTGATCGCCCGCAGGGGGCCCACCACCAGGTCGGCAGGAAGCCACTTCGCCCCCGGGAGCAGGGCCTGGAGCTCGACTACGAACCGGGCCCAGGTGCGGTCGCCCACGGCCACGGCGGCGGGTGAGCCGGCCAAGGCGGCCACCAGGGCGATGGGGTCGTCGGTCTCGCCCCAGGAAGCCAGGGCGAACACCTCGGGATGTTCGACCACCCGGGGCGCTTCCAGGCGGGGCACGACCAGGGTGACGTCGCCCTCGACCGGCACCACGAGCATGGTCAGGCGCTCGAGGGGCATGGCCCGATAGCCGGTGAGCCAGGGCAGGTCGGCGCCCACCGACAGCAACAACACGTCGATGTCGAGGTCGGCCATCCGCCGACGGGTCCGTTCCAGGCGCTCGGCGTACATGGTCGCCAGGCTAGGTCGTCGTCCCTTCCCTCCTCGTTCCTCCTGACCCCGGACGCG
>JAUJLZ010000171.1 GCA_030447125.1 Acidimicrobiales bacterium | reverse complement strand
CCACCTCGTGCTCCCGGGCGAAGTCGACCACCTTCTGCATGAAGTCGAGGTCGACACAGGTGGTGGTCGGGTTGTGGGGAAACGACAGCACGATCACCCGGGGCTTGGGCCAGGAGTACTCGTAGCTCTCCACCAGGACCTCGAAGAAGTCGGCCTCGCTGTCGCCGAGGGGCATCTCCCGTACGTCGGCCCCGGCGAACAGCGGGCCGTAGATGTGGATGGGATACGACGGTGAGGGCACCAGGGCGGCGTCTCCCGGTTGCAGCAGCGTCCACATGAGGTGGCTGAAGCCCTCCTTGGCCCCGATGGTGTTGATCACCTCGGTCTCGGGGTCGACCACCACGCCGAACTGACGCAGGTAGAGGTCGGCCAGGGCCTCCCGCAGCTTGGGCAGACCTCGGCTGAGCGAGTAGCGGTGGTTGCGGGGGTTGTGGGCCGCCTCGGCCAGCTTGTGGACGGCCAGCGGCGGCGACGGGATGTCGGGGTTGCCGAAGGCCAGGTCGACGACGTCCTCCCCGGCCCAGCGGGCCTGCTTCTTCAGCCCATCGATGATGCCCAGGGCGTAGGGCGGCAGGGTGTTGATGCGCCGGAACTCCACGTCTGGACGCTACTCGCCCGAGACGACCGCACCCCCGGCGCTTTCCAGGCGATCCCGGGCCAGGAGGGCGGCGCCGATCGCCCCGGCCCGCTCCCCGAGTTGGGCGGCCAGGATGGCCACTGGCGGGCGTTGTCCTGGAGCCATCACCCGTTCGAGGAACGCCGAGCGCACCGGGACGAGCAGGTCCTCGCCCAACCCGACCAGACCGCCGCCCACGACCACCCGCTCCAGGTCGAGGAGGTGCACCAGGTTGGCCAGCCCGAGCGCCACCCACCACGCGAACCGATGCAAGTCGACCTCTCCCTCGGGATCGTCCCCCGACTCGCCAGCCATGACGGACAGCGCCTGGCCGGAGGCGTAGCGCTCCCAGCATCCCCGGCCACCGCAGGGACATCGCCGACCCTCGGGCTGGACCACCATGTGCCCGAGCTCTCCTGCGAACCCCGAGGAGCCCCGCTGCACTCGGCCGCCGAGCAGGAGCCCGCCACCGATCCCCGTTCCCAAGGTGACGAGCACGGCGTCGGACGCTCCTCGGGCGGCACCGAGGCGGTGCTCAGCCACCAGGGCGCAGGTGGCGTCGTTGTCCACGGCCACCACCAGCCCGGTGGCGGAGGCAAGAGGGACGGCGACGTCGAGGTCGACCACACCGGCCAGGTGCGGCGCCATGCGGAGCCTGGCGCCCCGCTCGACGAGGCCGGGGAGCCCCACCCCCACGGCCACCACGCCGGCGACCCGGCTACGGAGCTCGGCGACCACCTCGACCAGGCTGGCCGCAAGGGCGGGGCCACCTGCAGGCGTCGGCCGCCGGCACTCGCCCACCACGTCGAGGCGGCGATCGAGGGCGAGGCCGAGGACCTTGGTACCCCCCACGTCGATCCCGATGGTGACGGCAGGGCCGGCGAACTGGGTGGGCTGATCGTCGCTGGGGTGCACGGCCGGGCCGCGATCTCGACGGTTCGCGGCGGGCGCGCCCGTCATTCCTTGGCGGGCCCTCCGTACCTCACCAGGGCGCCGATGCCGCCGAGAACGTCGAGGTCGGCGTTGCCGACGCAGATCTCGACTCGGCAGGACTGCATGAGCGCCTCCTCCACCGCCTCCTCGACCACGTCATCGACCTGGTCCATCTCCGTCGCACAGACCGGGCACGAACGCCCGAGCTTGCCGATCCATTCGCAGGAGCCGCACCGCCAGCCGGGCTGGACGTAGCCCGAGGACACCAACAGCGTCTCCACCCGTCGCTCGACCAGGGCCATCAACGTGGGCTCGAGACCGGCCACGGCGCCGGTTCCTGCACCCACACCCGCGCGCAGCAGGGCCACCGCCTCAGCCTCTTGGGCCAGCTCCACGTCGGCTTCGACCTGCAGGGCAGCGCGGCGGACCTCGTCGTCGGAGGCGTTGAGGGGAATGGTGCAGCGGGCCACCACCCGCTCTCGAAGGTAGGGGTGCAGGACCGCCTCCAGCTCGCTGGCGAGGTCATCGGGGGCGCTGATGATCAGCCGCTCGAAGCCCTGGGCCTGGAACACCTCGAACGCGACGGCCGCGGCGTGGCGGAGGTGCTGGTGGACACGGGCGGCCACATGGTCCCGGGCCTGGTCCTTGGTGTAGCTGTGGTCGTCGTCGTCGCCCCGTGGCAGCTCGTCGAAGGCTGCGCTCGACTCCACCAGCTCGCCCAGCTCGAACACGAGGACGCGCGCCCGCTGACGGTCGACCAGGAGCAGCCCGAAGCGCTCGTGCTGATCGACCACCACCTCCAGCTGGCGGACGCTGGGGCTGTGGTTGACCACCACCTGGCTGTGCACCGGCACCGGCAGCTCGATCAGTCGCCAGTAGTCGTGGGCGGTGCACGAGAACATGGCCAGGCCGCGCGTGCGGGACCGGTCGAACCCGCCGCGCACATGGCCCTCGATGCGCTCCAGATCGCTCTTGACCGACGGCTCGTGGATGCCTCGGGCCCGGGCCGTGCGCAGGACCCGGTCGAGCTCGCGCACCACGTCCTGGTGGCGCACGTGGGTGGCGCCGTCGACGTTGAGGTAGCAGGTGGTGACCGGCGCGTCCTCCCCCTTGTAGCTTGCCAGCGCTCGGATCTCTTCTTCGGTGATGGCGACCATGCACACCTCCTCGACACCGGCCCGATGGGTCGTCCGGAGTCTCTTCTCGGGGATCGGAACATCGATGGTAGGTCGTCGTCGCGAGGGCCTGCTGGACTCACCGCTCAGCCCCCGCAGGACGCCAAGGTCGCCCTCAGGCGGGCAGCAAGGATGTCGTAGCTGAACTCGGCCACGGCACGCCGACGGGCCGCTCGCCCGAGCCGAGTGCGCTGCTCGGCATCGTCGAGGAGCCTGGCCAAGCCGGCCGCCACGGCGGCTGGGTCATCGGGGTGGGCTATGACCACCCCGGTCTCGCCGTCGAGCACCGCTTCCGCAGTTCCTCCACTGGCGCCGGCGAGCGCAGGCACGCCACTGGCCGCCGCCTCCAGGAAGACGATCCCGAACCCCTCCTGCTCCAATCCCCTCCAGCGGGTGCGACACGGTCCGGCGAAGACGTCGGCAGCCCCGTGCAGCAACGGGAGATCATCATCGGAGATCCGTCCGAGGAGGCGCACCGGCACACCGCTGTCCCGTACCCGGCGTTGGAGCTCGGAGGCCTGGCGGCCCGTCCCCGCCACCGCCACCACCAGATCGGGGCGGCCCCGGGCCAGCGAGGCGGCTGCCTCCACCAGCACATCGAAGCCCTTGCGGGGGACCAGTCGACCGACACCCACCACCAGCCGGGCATCCACCGGGAGCCCAAACACCGCCCGAGCCTTGGCCCGCCCGCTGGCGTCGAGGGGTCGGAACCGCTCGACATCGACCCCGGGAGGGATCTGCGTCGCCGCCAGGCGCCTCCTGACCACCCGCTCGGCCTCCGCTCGCACGTACTCGCCTCCCACGATCACGTGGACCGCGTGCGAGAGGACCACTCGCAAGGCCGCTTGCGACACGGGCAGGCCCCCCGGCACGGCGATCTCGGCGCCGTGGACCACCACGACGTAGGGGCGCCGCAGCCATCGGCCCACGAGGCCGAGAGGGAGCGCAGGGTCGAGCACCACCACCGACGCCCCGACCTCCTCGACCAGGTCGTTGATCCGTCGTGCCAGTCCCGGTGTGGGCAGGAGGACGGGCTGGCGATCTCGCACCACCCGGAAGGGCTGGCGGCGGTCGAAGCCTGCGTCCCCTTCTTGTCGAGCGGTCAAGACCGTGACCTCCTCGGGAGGAAGACGACGCCAGAGCTCCCAGAGGTAGGTCTGGATGCCCCCGATCTTGGGGGGGAAGTCGTTGGTGACCAGCAGGTGCTTCACGCTGATGGCCCGAGGCCGCCAAGATGGAGAGACCGACCGCGACGGTCAGCTTCGGCGCAGGCGACGGCGCCGACCTTTGGCCGGCGGTTGGGGCTCGGCGTCGGCCGGCGGGGGATACAGCGAAGCCAGGGCCTCCATGGCCGAGGGGTCGCGTTCCCCGCCAGGGGCGTCACTCCTGCTCGGCGGAGCGGTCGAGGGGCCCGGGGGGGCAGGGCTGGCCGGCCCGGAGGGCCTTTCCGCTTCACCGCCGGTCGACCGCGACCACCAGTCGTCGGCCCCTGGCTCCCCATCTTCGTCGGGCGGCCCGTTCCCCGCCGAACGGATGAGGTCAGGGCGAAAGACCGGGTTGGGCGGTGGCGGCCGCTTGGCGCGGGGCGTCGTGGTGCGACTTCTCGTCGCCGTCGTGGCCCCGAGGGGCTCGGCCCGAGACCCGGATGGCTCGGGAGGGACGTCGGCGGCGGGAACCACGGGCACGACCTCGGTGATCGGGGGCGCCCCGATTGGTTCACTCACCGCCTCCCGCACGCGCTCGGGTACCGGCACCGCCGCAGGCGGGGGCAGGGGGCCTCGGACGCCAGCGTCGTCGTCGGTCTCGCTGCGTCTGTCCGTGTCGGCCCCGAGCGGACCTCGGTCCCCGCCGTCGCCCCGGCCCCGGTCACGGGATGCAACCTGGTGGCGGCCGCCCCTAGGTCGACTCGACCGGAAGATCCGGTCCTGGCCCGACGCCGGCCCCCTCGAACTGATCACCTTCGGCGAGTCGTCGTCGCCGTTGCCGTCGCCGTCACCGCTCACGCCTCCCGGCGTGGACGTCG
>JAUJLZ010000025.1:9735-15708 GCA_030447125.1 Acidimicrobiales bacterium | reverse complement strand
CCGCCCTGGGGGGGCGCATCGTGGCCCGCCAGACGGTCAAGGCCAAGCGCAAGGATGTGTTGGCCAAGTGCTACGGCGGCGACATCACCCGCAAGCGAAAGCTGCTCGAGCGCCAGAAGGAGGGCAAGAAGCGGATGAAGAACATCGGTCGGGTGGAGGTGCCCCAGGAAGCCTTCGTCTCGGCCCTGCGCCTGGACGAGTGACGCAGGGAGCGTGGGCGGCTACTGACCGAAGTCCTGTTCGAACTGCTCCTGGCACGCCTGCTGCTCTTCGACGGTCTGGGCCTGCTGGGTGCACTCGAAGATGTTCTGGAACTCCTCGCTGCTGAACAGCGCGATGGTCCCGATGGTGAAGAAGGCGCCGATGAGCAGAGCGAGGCCGCCGGTGACCACCCCGGTGATGGCCATGCCCTTGTTGGTGGCCTGGCCCCGGGAGGCCTTGCGGATCCCGATGATGCCCAGCACCAGGGCCACGATGGCGAGCAGCAGTCCGAGGAAGGGGATCCACGAGATCAACAGGGCGACGATGCCGACCACCAGGGCGGCGATGCCCACCCCGTTGCTGGTCTGGGGGGGCGGTTGGCCGCCGGAGCCCGAGGACGCTGCGTAGCCGCCGCCAGGAGGCCCGTAGCTGGGAGGAGCCTGGCTCTGCGGGGGCTGACTCTGCCCCGGGCTCGACCACGGGTCGTTCCTGGACGGGCCGTCGCTCATGGCATCTCCTCGGCAGGCGTGGGCGAAGCGTAGCCGAGTCGTTCATGGGCTGTTCCGACATCGGGCTGGGGATCACCGCACCTCCTCGACCTCGTGCACCCGGACCTGCACGCCGCCATGGTGGTTCCACGACCGCCCCCGGCCGCTCTGCCGGCCGGGCGGCGCCGGCGGTCGATACCATCGAGCGCCAACCCATGATGGACGAACGTCGCTCCGCCATCCTCCGCGCCGTGGTGCAGGAGTACATCGAGACGGCCCAGCCGGTCGGCTCGGGCCACGTGGCGCGCTTCCCCGAGATCGCGGTCTCGCCGGCGACCGTCCGCCACGACATGGGGGTGCTGGAGGACGAGGGCTACCTCCGCCAGCCCCACACCAGCGCCGGGCGCATCCCCACCGACAAGGGCTATCGGATGTTCGTCGACAGCCTGGTCACCCCCGGCTCCCTCGACCCCGCCCAGCGCCACCAGGTGAGCTCGTTCTTCGCCTCGGCCCATGGCGCCCTCGAGGAGATGCTGGCCGACACCTCCCAGCTCCTGTCAGGCCTCACCGACTACGCCGCCCTGGTCACCGGGGCCCCGCCCGACGACGCCACCATCCGCTCCGTGCAGCTCGTGGGCCTCAATGGTCGCGCTGCCCTGGCCGTGATGGTCTTGTCCAACGGCGCTGTCACCAAGACCCGCCTGGAGCTCGCCGATGACGTGGGCGACGAGCGTCTGGCCGCGGCCACCGCCCACCTGTCACGTTGGCTGGTGGGCTCCAGCCGGGGTGCACTGGCGGTGGTGCCTCCTTCGGGCGACCCGGCGGTCGACCTGGCCTGTGACCAGGCCATCCAGGCCCTGGCCGCGTTGGGTGCCGACGTGGAGCCGGGGCAGGTCTTCGTCGGCGGCACCAGTCGCATGGTCTCCGCCTTTGACGCCGTCGACAGCGTGCGTCGGGTGCTCGGCATCCTCGAGCAGCAGTACGTGGTGGTCGGGCTGTTGCGAGACGTGGTCGATCGGGGCCTGAGCGTCGCCATCGGCGTGGAGCACGGCGTCGAGCACCTCTCCGACTGCTCCCTGGTGGTCGCTCCCTACGAGGTCGAGGGCGAGACGGTGGGGGCCATCGGCGTGCTCGGGCCCACCCGCATGCACTACTCCCAGGTGCTGGCGGCCGTGGCCATGGTGAGCCAACGCCTAGGGCGCAGCCTGCGATGAGCTCGTCCGACTACTACGAGTTGCTGGGGGTCTCGCGGTCGGCTTCGGGTGAGGAGATCAAGCGGGCGTATCGGCGTCAGGCCCGGGAGTTGCATCCTGATACCAACGCCGATGCCGGGGCCGAGGATCGGTTCAAGGAGCTGGGGGTGGCCTACGAGACCCTGTCGGACCCTCAGCGTCGCCAGCGCTACGACACCTACGGTCCTGAAGGGGTGCGGGCGGGTGCGGGTGCGGGGACCAACCCCTTCGGCGGGGGCATCGGCGACATCTTCGACGCCTTCTTCGGGGGAGGTGCCGGGCCCTTCGGGGGCCAGGGGCGAGGCGGCGGAGGTCCCCCTCGGGGCGCCGACATGGAGATCGCCCTCGAGCTGGCCTTCGAAGAGGCCGTCTTCGGCGCCACCAAGGAGGCGTCGCTGCGCCTGCCCGTCACCTGTGCCACGTGCACCGGCTCGGGGGCCCGGCCAGGTACCTCGCCGGTCACGTGCCGTGAGTGCGGGGGGGCCGGGCAGGTGCGCCGGGTACGTCAGTCGATCCTCGGCCAGATGGTCACCGCCGGACCCTGCCCCCGCTGTGGTGGGATGGGCCGCACGGTGGCCGACCCCTGCCCCGATTGCCGGGGTGAGGGCCGTCGTACCGAGCAGCGCACCTACGAGGTGGTGGTGCCCGCCGGGGTGGACAACGGCGTGACGCTGCGCCTGGGGGGCAAGGGCGCCGCCGCCGCCCACGGGGGCCACAACGGGGACCTGTACGTGCACCTGCGGGTCCGGCCTCACGAGCGCCTGGCGCGCGACGGCTACGACCTGGTCGACGAGCTCCACCTGCCCGTGACCCAGGCTGCCCTCGGCACCGTGTTGTCCTACGAGACGCTCGACGGGGCGGAGGAGCTCGTGATCCCGGGCGGGACCCAGGCGGGGAAGGTGTTCCGGCTCCGGGGACGGGGGGTGCCCCACGTCGAGGGTCGGGGCCGGGGCGACCTGCTGGTCCGGGTGGCGGTGGACACCCCCACCGACCTGACCGCCGACGAGGACGAGCTCCTGCGCCGCCTGGCCGAGGGCCGGGGCCACGCGGTGGCCCCTCCCGAGAACGGGCTGCTCTCGAGGATCCGCGGCGCGTTCAAGTAGCGGGCTAGCGGATGACCGGATCCGCCCGCCTGGTGTTCGTGGACGACCTGGAGGCGCCCGCGCTCGATGACGACGACCGCCACCACGTCGGGCGCGTGCTGCGGGCCCGCAGAGGCGAGGCGTTGCAGGTGGGCGATGGCGCCGGGCGGTGGCGGCTGTGCCGGCTCGGCCCGGCCGGAGCGCTCGAGTCCTGCGGCGAGGTGGTCGAAGTCAAGGCCCCCGCACCGGCGCTGACCGTCGGCATCGCTCTGACCAAAGGCGCCCGCCCCGAGCTGGCCGTGCAGAAGCTCACCGAGGTGGGCATCGACCGCATCGTGCCGTTCGTGGCCGCCCGCTCCGTGGCCCGGTGGGAGGGCGAGCGGGCCGAGCGCCACCTCGTCCGGCTGCGTCGGGTGGCCCGCGAGGCGGCCATGCAGTCGCGACGACTGCACCTCCCCGAGGTCAGTCCCGTCTGCGACCTGGCCGAGGTGGCCGCCCTGGCCGGTGCCGTCCTGGCCGATCGGGGCGGCGCTCCGCCGTCGCCAACCACGACGGTGGTGCTGGTGGGGCCGGAAGGGGGATGGGCCGACGAGGAGCTGGCCATGGGGCTGCCGCGCCTGGGCCTCGCCGTCGGCGTGCTGCGGGCCGAGACGGCGGCCATCGCCGCTGGCGTCCTCCTCGGCGCCCTGCGCGACGCAGTGGTGGCGCCGGCGCCGGGGTAGCCGACAGGCCACCGTCAGAAAGAGCACAGGGTGAGCGCCTACGACTGTTCGTGATGTTTCCGTTGCCGCCACATCGGTGCCGCGCCTATTCTACGGAAGGAGCGCCAGGGGCTGCTGGGAACTCCCAGGGGTGGGTTTTGGGCACGGACATCGGAAGCGAGCGGGCAAACGCCGGCCCAGCCGGGCGTTCACAGGCAGGAGAAGCCGAGAGCATGAGCGTCGACAACACCGTTGCTACCGATGACAGCATCGACCCGAGCTACGCCGTCAAGGTCGGCAACCGGCTGCGGGCCATTCGCAAGCAGAAGCGGTTGTCGCTCCAGGAGGTCGAGGCCACGTCCAAGGCTGAGTTCAAGGCCTCGGTGCTCGGCGCCTACGAGCGGGGTGAGCGGGCCATCTCCGTGCCCCGCCTCCAGCGCTTGGCCCGTTTCTACCGGGTCCCGGTCGATCAGCTCCTGCCCCGCGACGGTGCCAAGGACGAACCCACGGTCGACCTGGCCGACGGGGCGATCCTGCCTCGTGCCACGCTCGACGGCGACGGGCCGGTGACCATCGACCTCATGCGCCTGAGCGCCCTGCAGACCCCTGAGGCCGAGCTCCTGGGCCGGTACCTGGCCATGATCCAGGTGCAGCGGGGCGACTTCAACGGCCGCATGCTCACCATCCGTCGTGACGATCTGCGAGCGGTGGCGTGCCTGCTCGACATCACGCCCGACGCGGCCCGGGGCCGCCTCGACGAGCTCGACCTGCGTCTGACCCCGTGACGCCGTCGGCGCCCATGGGGGCTGCCGACCGTCCCCGTGCCGGTGCTGCGCCTGCGCCCTTCGGCGTCTACGTGCACGTCCCCTTCTGCCGGCGGCGCTGCGACTACTGCGCCTTTGCCACCTGGGACGATCGCCCGCACCTCCTGGCCGACTACGTCGCCGGCCTGCGGCGCGAGATCGATGCCGCCGTCGCCGCCGGGTTGGTCCCTGCCGCCAGCGTGTTCCTCGGCGGGGGGACGCCATCGCTGCTGAGTGCCGTCCAGGTGGAGACGATCCTGGCGCCGCTCCCCCTGGTGGCCGGGGCCGAGATCACCATGGAGTGCAACCCCGAGACGGTGGACGCCCGGGCGCTGGCCGGCTACCGGCAGGTGGGGGTCACCCGCATCTCGCTCGGCGCCCAGTCCCTGGACGACCGGGTGCTCGTCGCCCTCGGCCGTACCCACGACGCCCGTACCGTGGTCGCCGCCGCCGACGCGGTGGCGTCCGTCGGCTTCGAGTCGTGGAACCTCGACCTCATCTACGGGACGGTCGGAGAGACGCTCGACGACTGGCATCGCAGCCTGGAGCTCGCCATCGGGTTGGGTCCTGACCACGTCAGCGCCTACGGCCTCACCGTAGAAGCGGGGACGCCGTTGGCGTCGGACCCGGCCCGCTTCCCTGACGACGACGACCAGGCCGACAAGTACCTGGCCGCCGAGGAGGCGCTGTCGAGGGCCGGACTGGTCAACTACGAGATCTCCAACTGGGCCCGGCCCGGACATGAGTCCCGTCACAACCGCTGCTATTGGAGCCAGGGTGACTACCGGGGCTTCGGTTGTGCCGCCCATTCCCACCAGGGCGGGCGCCGGTGGTGGAACGTGCGCACCCCGGAGCGCTACCTCGCCCTGCTCGACGCCGGGGCACCGGTGGAGGCGTCGGGCGAGCACCTCGACGACGACGTTCGTCGACTGGAGGGCCTGCAGCTCTCCCTACGCACGGCGGCCGGCGTCCCCGCCGACGCCCTCGACGACGACGGGCTCGACGGGCTGGTCGAGACCCACCACGGCCGACGGGTGCTCACGGTTGCCGGCCGCCTCCTGGCCAACGAGGTGGCCGTGCGCCTGCGCTGACCCCGACGGGCCGGTCAGCCGGTGCCGGTGCCGGTGTTGATCGTCGTGCGCGTGCCGGCCGTGTCGAGCACGCTGAGCTGGTCGCAGCCGGCTCGGTCTCCACCCGCTTGCTCGACGGCGGCGTCCACGGCGCCAGGCACCGTCGTCACCAGCGCGGGAACGATCTCCTCACCCTCGCCGGCCCAGCGGGGGTAGTGCCAGACCTCGCCTGACCCCGGACGCAGGACAGCCGGCGTGGCCACGTCGTCACAGTCCCAGTCGCCCACCACCACCACGTCCCGGGGCCCGCCTACCTCCCAGCGGCGCTGGCCGGCACGCACCACACCGTCGCCCACCTCGATCTCCTCGACGCAGCCGTCGCCGTCTATGTCGGCC
>JAUJLZ010000025.1:0-9635 GCA_030447125.1 Acidimicrobiales bacterium | reverse complement strand
CACACCGTCGCCCACCTCGATCTCCTCGACGCAGCCGTCGCCGTCTATGTCGGCCCCCACCTCGTCGGCCCCCACCTCGTCGGGCGGGACTCCGCAGGCCGGTGGCGGCCAGACCCGCACGATCTCCTCGCTGGGCTCCGTGGTGGCCTCGGGTGTCGTCGTGTCCCCAACGGCGAGGAGCGGCAAGTGGCTCTTGCTCTCCCCAGCCCCCTCAGGTGAGCTTGTCATGGCCCCCACGCCGACCACCACGGCCATCACCAGGACAGCGATGCCCCCCACGACCGCGACCGTGACCGGGCGACGGGGGCGGGCCCCGGGGGCCGAGCGCTGCGCCGAGGCCCTGCGGGGGAGCAGTTGGCGGCCCTCCTGGCTTGGTCCTGGGCGACCAGCACCAGCGTCATCGACCAGCCCCTGGAGGATCACGGCCAAGCTGCGCATGGACGGGCGGGCTGACGGGTCCTCGGCCAGGGCCCGGGAGGCCACCGCCGACAGGGCCACCGCCCCCGGTGCCGGGGCATCGCCCGACAGCTCCCGGATGAGCGTGCCCACGGCGGCGACGTCGACTGCGGCCGCGGGGCGTCGCGCCTCCGGATCGGCCCCGACCGTGGCCTCGGCGAACCCGCACAACAGGGCCCCGCCGTCGGCCGTGGTCAACACGTGGTCGGCGGTCACGCGTCCGTGGGTGGTGCCCTGTTGGTGCAGGTCGGCCAAGGTGGCGGCCAGCGAGGCGGCGACCCGGGTGGCCTGGGCGGGGTCGAGACCCTCCGACGTCCACTCGGCGAGCGTGCCGCCCCCGACAAAGGCGGTGCGCAGCACGGCGCCACCGTCGTCGAGGTCGTCGGCGGCCACCAGCTCGACCACGCCGGGATGGACGTGTCGCCCCAGGCAGGCGGCTTCGTGGCGAAGTCGGGCTGCGCTCGGGCCCGGCCCGGCCTGCTTGACCACGACCAGACGTCCCCCGTGGATGGCCAGACAGGTCCCGTGCGCCATGGAGACATCGTGACACGAAAAATATCAGAAACACAAGAGAAGAACGAAACTGCCCTTCGATGTCGGGGGAGGTCGTCCTACACTGCGGTGGTGGCGGAGCGGGACCCGTTGGTGGAGCTCCTCGACGAGGCTCGGACGAGCGATCGGGCCGGGGCACGGAGCCGGGAGCGGTGGTTGCGTCGAGCGGCCGAGGAGGGTGCGACGCTGGCGGGCCTGCTGGTCGACCTGGCCGAGCGGGAAGCGGCGGTGGTGGTGCACACCGAAGCGGGCCGGCGTCACCACGGCGTGCTGGTGAGCGTAGGCGGCGACTACTGCGTGGTGCGTACCGCCAGCGGGGCCGAGCCTCACCTCCGCCTCGATGCGCTGGCGTCGGTACGCACCGGCAGAGGCGATCGCCCCGCCGTTCCCGCCGGTGACCGCCACCCTGTGGTCGACCTGCTCCTCATCGAGGTGCTGGGCCGGGTGGTCGACCAGCGACCTCGCCTGGCCCTGGTCACCCGGGGCGGCGAGCAGGTGGCGGGCGAGTTGCGCTCGGTGGGTGCCGATGTGGTGACCCTGGTGCTCGACGGCAGCCGCGACAACCTCTGTTGCGTCCCCGCCGCGACCATCAGCGAGGTGACCGTGGGTTGGTAAGAGTGCTCGTCAGGAGCTGGGCACGTCCTGGGTGGGGGTGCTGTCAGTGCCGGCGCCGTCGGCGCCTTTGCGCTCGGGGTACAGGTGCTCGAGGCTGCCCGGCGCCACTCGGGCCCCTTCGATGAAGGCGTCCACGTCGGCCTGCTTGAGCCGGAAGACCCGACCCATCTTGTACGCCGCCAGCGAGCCCTCGTCGACGAAGCGGTAGAGGGTGCGGGGGGTGACGCCCAGCCGTCGGGCCGCTTCTTGGGTGCTCATCCAGACGATCTCTTCACGGTTCACGGGGGCACCCTAGCGCACCGGTGGGACATCGTGAGTTTCCATGCCTTTGCTGGCGTTCCGGCCAGATCTGCTCCGTGGGGTGGGTGTGCCCCGGTCCCCCCCTTGCCGGGACCGGGTAGGCGTGGTTAGGGTCCACGCCGATCGGACAGGCCGTCCCCGGTGGTGCTCATGCCTCAGGGCGGATCTGACCCCACGACGTACTTCACGCTCTCTCCGTAGCCGAAAAGGACTCTGGTGATGGCCGACCACGCCACACTTCCCGCAGCTCCCCGCTCCTCTGGTCACGACGTGAACGGAGCGGCATCGGGCCGCCAGGTCCATCCCGTCCGGCGCCTGCCGGGTGGGCGGGCGGTCGTGGGCGGCTTCCTGGTGGCGGTGAGCGTCGTGGGCGTCTTCGCCGCCTACACCAACGCCCAGTCCTCGCCCGACCGCTCCTTCGCGGTCGTCACCGGGGACGTGGTCGCCGGGGAGCGCCTGTCGAGGACCGACCTGGCCTTGGTGCCCCTCGACCTGCCCCCCGAACAACAACGCGTGGCCTTCGCCGATCTGGCCCTGCTCGATGGATCCACGGCACTTTCGCCCATGGTCGCCGGGCAGCTGGTGCAGAGCGGCGATGTGGCCAAACCGGCCGGCGGTCCGCAGCGAGCGCAGATCTCGCTGGCCCTCGATCCGGGGAACGCCCTCGGCGGCGATCCCGGCCTCCTCGGTGCCGGGGAGCGGGTCCGGGTCATCGCCACCTTTACCCAGGGCGGTGCTCCGGCGACCGAGACGGTGAGCGAGGACGCCACCGTCGTGCGGGTCCTCGGCGGGAGCGACCAACTTGGGAGCGCATCGGGCCTGACGGTCGTGCTGGCTGTGCCTCCGGGCGACCTCGAGCCCATCGCCGGCGCCGCCGCCGCCGGCGTGGTGTCCCTCGCCCGGACCACCGGCCTGGCTGGACCAGCTGGGTCCTGATGGCGCCGGAGCGCTTCGTCGTCCTCGGCTTGGCCCGGCCCCGCTCGGCCTGGTTCGTCGAGGTCGGCCGCTGGGCGGCCAGCTCGGCGATTCCGGTGGAGTTCCTCCGCTGTGTCTCGGGTGAGGAGCTGCGCTCGCGCCTGGCCGCCGGTCGGGCCTACTCGTGCGCCCTGCTCGACGGCGGCCTTCCGGCGGTCGACCGTGACCTGCTGTACGCCGTGAGGGAGGCGGGAGCGGCCGCCCTGGTGGTGGAGGACGACCGGCTGCGGCGGGACTGGGTGGCGTTGGGAGCAGCGGCCGTACTGCCCGGCGCCCTCAGCCGTGAGCTTCTGCTCGACGCCCTCGCCACCCATGCCCCCCTGGTCGGCGATGCATCGGCACCTTCTCTCGACGATGGCGCCGACGTCCTTGACGTCGCCCTGCTCGCCTCCACGGTGGCGGTGGTGTGCGGACCCGGGGGCACCGGCGCCACGACCGTGGCGGCGGCGTTGGCCCAGGGCCTGGCCGAAGACCCCCGTGGACAAGGTGAGGTGCTGCTCGCCGACCTGGCCCGCCACGCCGAGCAGGCCATGGTGCACGACGTGCGCGACGTGGCACCCGGGCTCCAGGAGCTGACCGAGGCCCACCGGGGCGGCGTACCGACCAGCGCCGAGGTGGCGTCGCTCACCTTCACCGTGGTCGAGCGCGGCTACCACCTCCTCCTCGGCCTGCGCCGGGCCCAGCACTGGGCCACCATCCGGCCCCGTGCCCTGGTGGCCGCCTTCTCGTCGATGCGCCGGGCCTTCCCCACCCTGGTGTGCGATGTCACCGCCGATTTCGAGGGCGAGGACGACGCCGGGTCGACCGACGTGGAGGAGCGCAACCTGGCCGCTCGTACCGCGGCCCTCGCCGCCGACGTCGTCTTCGCGGTCGGGCGACCCGGCACCAAGGGGGTCCATGCCCTGGTTCGGGTGCTGGCCGATCTGGCCGGCCTCGGCGTGCCCGCCGCCCGTCTCGTCCCGGTGGTCAACGTGTCCCCCCGCGACCCCCGCGTCCGGGCCGAGCTGGCCGGCGCCATCGCCGACCTCGCCTCCCCGGCGCTCGGAGGCCAGGCCACCGCCGGGTGCATCTTCCTGCCCGCCCGCAAGGTGGAGGAGGCATTGCGCGACGCCGTGCGCCTGCCGGCCCCCCTGGCACCCCTGTTGGCCGGCGCCTTCTGGGCCACGCTCGAGCGCACCGGTCCTCGCCAGCCCGGCCCGGGGCCTGAGCCCGTCCGGGTGGCTCCCGGGAGCTTGGGCACCTGGGCGGAACGCGGCTCCTGAGCGGCGCCCGGGAGGTGCGGGACCGCCCTCAGAATCAGAAGCTCCCGTAGCTGAGCGGCTCGGGGCTGGTCGTGTCCCTGTCGACGAAGCGCCCGGCGATGCACTCGAGCAGGGCATAGATCCCGTAGCCGATGCCCCCGAGCACCGTGGGGGGCAAGATCCAGGGCGCGGCCAAGGCTGCGAGGAGACCGGCTCCGTATTGGCGGCCCCAGAGGAGGGCGAAGGCAAAGGGGGCGAGCGCGGTGATGATCAGCAGTCCCCAGTCTCGGTGCACCAACGCCACCACGGCCAAGCTCATCCCGCTGAGCGATGCGAGGGTCCAGACCACGAGACCGCCCAGCAGGGCGCCGCCCGCTTTCGAGCGGGTGCGCAGCGCAACTGCCGTCCACATGAGCCACCTTCGGATCCAGCGAACACCCAGGTCTTGGAGCATCGAGCGGAAGTAGCGATCGGCGTACGCATCGGTCAGACCAGCGAGGGGCGGATCGATGCCGATGAGGCGGTCGTGGATCAGTGCGGCCGGCGTGTGGGTCCCGTACGGGCTCACAAACCAATGCAGTGACTGGGGAACCGAAGCGAGATCGGTCACCGGCAACTGCGTCGGCCCCACCTGTCGTATCTCGTCGATCACGGGGTCGGCCACCTTGCCCTCGAGGCCCGTGTGTTCCCCCACGAACCGTACGACGGACTCCAGCGCGAAGGTCTTGACCCCGACCTGGTGCAGGCGGATCGGCCCGCCGGCGGTGTCGTCGACCAAGAAGCTGGCGGCCCACGGCGTGGCTTGGTCCATCAGGTCCTCCCTGCTGGGTCGGAGGACGGCAGTGTGCCCCGTGCGCTCACGGGGCGCACGTGGTCATGGCCGCGCGCCGAACGCCCTCGGAGCGCCAGGCCCACGGCGGCGGGGGCAACTCCGAGTCACCTTGTGTGACAGGCAAAAAAGGCTGAGGAGGCCCCGGTCAGGCGTGGGGACAGACCATGGTGGAAGGGTCTTGGCCCCGCAGCACCAGGGCACGGCCCACGGCCTCATCGAGTCGGGCCTCGGGCAGGCGGCTGTCGGCCACGGCGGCGACCACGGCATCTCGCACGGCCTTCGCCTGTTCGCCCGGGGTGGCGAGCACCAGGTCGGCGCCCGCGGCCAGGGCCAGCACGGCCGCCTCGGGAAGTGACCACTGCTCGGCGATGGCCGTCATGTTCAAGGCGTCGGTGACGGCGGCGCCATCGAAGCTGAACGATCGCAGGAGCTCGTAGGCGGCGGGCTCCAGGCTGGCGGGCAGGGGTCCGAGGGACGGGAAGGTGACGTGGGACATCATCACGGCGGGGACCTCGGCCTCGAGCACCGGCCCGAAGCCGGCAAGCGCCGTCCTCTTGACCTCCTCGAGTGGGACATCGGACAGGACCGGCCCGTCGTGGCTGTCGGACAGTTCTCCCTGGCCGGGAAAGTGCTTGGCTGTGGGCGTCACCCCGGCCTGGCGCAGTCCGTCGACAAAGGCCGCGGCGCGCCGACCGGCTTCGGCCGGGCCTGCGGCAAAGGACCGGTCGCCGATGGAGGCTCCGGCGGGACCACCATCGGCGTCCACGACCGGCGCCAGGACCAGGTCGAAGCCCAGGTCGCGCAACGTGGCGCCTCGCTCCGCGGCCACGGCCGTGATCTCTTCCGGTGGTCGCGAGCCGAGGGCACGCGCCGGTGGTGTGGGACCGAGGATGGGGCGCAGGCGCGAGACCCGGCCCCCTTCCTCGTCGACGCTCACGAGCAGGCCGGGACCTGACTGCTGGCGCAAACCGTCGATGAGGGCCTCCGCCTGGGCGGCGTCGACCACATTGGTGCCGAGCAGGATCACCCCACCCACCCCGAGGGAGGACACCTCGGCGACCAAGGGGTCGTCGGCGGTGGTGGCGTCACCGATGCCCACGACCAGCACGCTCGCCGCCCGGGCCTCCACCGGGGCGGAGCGGCAGGGCGCGGTGTCGGCTGGGGCGACCGAAGCCGGGACGGTCCCGCCGCTCGTCGTCGAGGGCGCCACGGTGGCTTCCTCGACCCCCGCCGATGCGCCGCAGGCCCCCACGACCAGGGCCAGCAGCACCAACAGGAAAGCTCGGGAGCGGGCCGGGCACTGACTCATAGGATCCCTGACTGTAGGGGGGCGATCAGCACCCGGTCTGTGTGATCCAGCGTTCCCGCCGGGTCTCGAGACAAGGACCAGCGCGTGAGCGACATCTTCAGGATCATCCGCTACACCTGGGAGCTGAAGCGGTACTACCTGGCCACCGCCGTCTTCGTCGTCGTCGTGGCGCTGCTCAACCAGGCCAACCCGTTCCTGCTCAAGTTCCTGGTCGACGCCATCGTCAAACGGGCTTCCGGCCAGCCGGTGGAGACCGCGTACTTCGGGGTTCTCCTTGGCCTGCTCTTCACCGCGGGGATCCTCATCTCCCTGATCACCAACGTGCAGGGCTACATCGGCGATCTTTTGGGGGCCAAGCTCCAGACCCTGTTGAGCCAGCGCTACTACGACCACCTCCTCGAGCTACCTCTGGAGTTCTATGACAACGCCATCACGGGTGGGATCACCAGCAAGCTCGAGCGCAGCATCACGGGGATCTCCCAGCTGATCCAGGCCATGGCCAACAACTTCATCGGCTTCTTCCTCACCAGTGCCTTCACCCTGGTCATCCTGGCCCGGTACTCACCTCTGGTCGCCCTGCTCCTGGCCGTGCTCTTCCCGTTGTACATCTGGTTGACCACCCGGACGAGCCGGAGCTGGCAGAACAAGCAGGTCGGGATCAACCGCGACACCGACGAGGCCAACGGTCGCTTCGTGGAGGCCATCGGCAACATCCGGGTGGTGAAGTCCTTCGTCTACGAACGGGCGGAGAGCAGCTTCTTCGCCCGGGCTCGCCGCTCGATCGAAGGCCAGACCAGGGTGCAGTCCAAGCAGTGGCACCGTGACGACGTGGGCCGGGGACTGAGCCTGAACCTCATCTTCTTCGCCATCTACGCCATCATCATCGCCCAGGCGCTGAACGGTTCCTTCGGCCCCTTGCAGGAGTCGATCGGCACGGTCGTGTTGATGCTCCAGCTCTCGCTCCAGGCCCAGTTCCCCCTGTTCGCCTCATCGTTCGTCGTGGACCAGATCCAGCGAGCGGCGGCCGACAGCAAGGACTTCTTCGCCGTGATGGATCTGGCGCCGACGATCACCGACGCCGAAGGGGCGGCCGAGCTCGAGGTGACAGCAGGGCGGGTGGACTACCGGGACGTGTCGTTCCACTACCACGGCGGACAGCCCGTCTTGAGCCACGTCAGCTTCACCATCGAGCCGGGAACCAAGTTGGCCCTCGTCGGCGAGAGCGGGGAAGGCAAGACGACCGTGGCCAACCTCTTGCTCCGCTTCTACGAGTTGTCGGAAGGACAGATCACCATCGACGGAACCGACATCAGGGACGTCAGCCAATCGTCGCTCCGCGCCAACGTCGGTGTGGTCTTCCAAGAGCCGGCGCTGTTCTCGGGCACGGTGACGGAGAACATCACCTACGGCCAGTCGGCCTTCACCACCGACCAGGTGGTCGACGCCGCTCGAGCGGCCAACGCCCACGACTTCATCGAGCGGCTCCCCCAGGGTTTCCACACCCAGATCGGCGAGCGGGGCGTCAAGCTCTCCGGAGGACAAAAGCAGCGCATCGCCATCGCCCGGGCCCTCATGAAGGACCCGCCGATCCTCCTCCTGGACGAGGCCACCAGCTCCCTCGACAGCAAGGCCGAGCGCGAGGTGCAAGGCGCCCTCGAGCGGCTGATGCACGGTCGAACCACCCTCATCATCGCCCACCGCCTCTCGACCATCCAGAACGTCGACATGATCGTGGGCCTCCGCCACGGGGCTGTGGCCGAGGTCGGCTCTCCGGCCGAGCTGGCCGAGGGGGAGGGCATCTACGCCGAGTTGCTGCGGCTCCAAGCCCCCACCACGGCCAACAAGGCCAAGCTGAAGGAGTACGACATCGCCCGGGTGTAAGGGGGCGTCACTTCAGCCGCACCACCGGCGCGGAGGCGTCATCGTTGCCCGTCGAGGGAGCCGAGGATGAGGTGCCAGGAAGCCAGACCGTGCGAGCACCACCCCTCTGGGGCGACGAGGCAATCGTCGGGGCATCGGCAGACGCCGTCCGACAGCCACTCGGACAACTCGTCGGCGTCTGGGGGGGCCCACCCGCTGTTCACCTCGAACCACTCGTAGGCGTTGCTGATGGCCTCGGCCGCATCGGACGTCATCCGGCCAGCGTCTCACCCGGCATAGGATTTCGCCTAGCTCGAAGCTCGAGGCAGACCGAGGAGGGGCCATGGACGCGAGAAGGCTGGGAGAGGCCGGACTCCAGGGATGGCGGGGCCGGGTGGCCGATCGGATGGCGCCGGCGGTGGCCCGACGCACGTCGCTCGACCTCGACCAGGCACGCCGAGTTATCGGCGGGCTGTTCCTCGCCCTCACCGTGTTGTACCTGGTGAAGGCCAGCCGGGACCTGGCTCGGCGCTGAGGCTGGTCGTCTGAATCCCAGAGGCCAACCCAGCCCAGCACCGGGGGAAATCGTTCAAGGTCCCTGCCCCAAGTGCCGATACCCCTGGTCAGCGACATCGTCGGTCAATGGCCGGCGAACGAGAGGGGGAGTCACGACCGTCGGCAGCGAAGGACCTCGACGGCCCTTGGGCCCCACGTCGTGCTTCGCCATCAGCCGGACGGGAGGGACCGTGATCGTCACCATCCGTGGTGAGATCGGCTTCGACGACTGGTCGCGCATCGATGCCGTCCTGGGCGATCTCATCGACGCCCAAGGCAACCTCGACGTCGTCCTCGACCTCGGCGAGGTCGTCTACCTCGAGCGCGCTGCCGTCCCCCTGATCGTCCACGCCGCCCGCCAGGCGCAGAGCCACGGGGGGCGCTTGCGCCTGGCCGATCGAGCCTGTCGGGATCGTTGGCGGGGCCCGGGCTGCTAGCGAAATCGGGCCCTGGCCCTTGCGCCGGTGGAAAGGGCGTCGGTAGCGTCCGGGCCAGATCGGACAGGCCCTCGTGGTGGCGCTGTGTGCGCAGGAACGACGGGATGCTGGCCCTGTAGGACTGGACGCACTCGACACGGTGACAAGGACCGCCCATGGCCGTTCTCCTCCTGACCCCTGACCTCAGCAGAGGTCCTTGCCGGTCCCCATGGGCAGCGACCTAGCCGCTGGGTCGGCGGGGTCGCCGCTGGTGGAGATCGAGGCCCGGGTCCAAGCGCAGGCCAAGGACCTCGTCCTCGACCTCGGGACGGCCGACGATCGGGCGGTGCTGCGCCGCCTGGTCGAGGACGAGATCGCCACGTGGGCGTCGCAGTACCAACGGGGTCTACGGGACCACGACCTCGCCAGCCCCGACCTGGTGGCCGACCGGGTGCTCAGGAACCTGACGGGCTACGGACCCTTGGAGCCCCTCCTGGCCGACGACGACGTCTGGGAGATCATGA
>JAUJLZ010000170.1 GCA_030447125.1 Acidimicrobiales bacterium | reverse complement strand
CCCGACGGGCCCGACGGCAAGGCCGGCCAGATCGTGGGCGTGCACATGGTCGGCCCCTGGGTCACCGAGCAACTGGGCCAGGGGTATCTGGCCGTCAACTGGGAGGCCACCGTCGACGAGGTGGCCAGCCTGGTGCAGCCCCACCCGACGCTGTCGGAGACCTTTGGTGAAGCGGTGATGGCCCTGACCGGAAGGGGGTTGCACGGATGACCGACGTGACCATGCCCCAGCTGGGGGAGACGGTGACCGAAGGAACCATCACCCGCTGGTTCAAGCAGGTGGGCGACAAGGTGGCGGCCGACGAGGCGCTGTTCGAGGTCTCCACCGACAAGGTCGACTCCGAGGTACCGGCCCCCTCCGCGGGTTACCTGGCCGAGATTCGCGTGGGCGAGGGGGACACGGTCGCGGTCGGCGCCACCTTGGCGGTGCTGTCCGAGGACCCTCCCGGAGAAGGGGGAGGCGGCGGGTCTGGAGCGGAGCAGCTTGGGGGTGAGGAGAGGCAGGGCCAGGAGGCGCCCATCGCCGCCGACGAGTCCGGCAGCGGCGAGGGCCGGAGCGAGGAGCCGGAGCACGCGGTGGCTGCCTCTGGTGCCTCCTCCGACGACTCGGCTTCGACCGACGCCAACGAGGCCGTTCCATCGGCCGCCGCGCTCGACGAAGCCCCGGCCGTCCCCACCTTCGAGGCTGACGAGGCTGACGAGGCTGACGAGGCCGACGAGGCCGACGAGGCCGCCGAGCCCGACGAGGATGGGCGTGGGGGGTCGGGTATCGGGGGATCGAAGTTGCTCTCTCCCGTCGTACGCCGCCTGGTCGCCGAGCACGACCTCGACACCGATGCCATCGCCGGCACCGGTGCTGGCGGGCGGATCACCCGCAACGACGTGCTTGCCGCCATCCAGGCCGACGGTGGCCGGACTGCTCCCGCGCCCCGTCCGGCCCCGAACCGGTCCCCGTCGCCAGCGCCAGCACCACCTGCCCCGTCTGGCGTGCCGGCGCCGAGCAAGCTCGCCGGCGGCGAGGGCGACGAGGTCCTGCCCTTCTCCAACATGCGCCGGCGCACGGCCGAGCACATGACCCGCTCCAAGGCCACGTCCGCCCACACCCTGGTGGTGCTCGAGGTCGACTACGAGGGTGTCGACCGGGTGCGCCTGGCCGCCAAGGACCGGTTCAAGGCCGAGGAGGGGGTCAACCTGACCTACCTCCCGTTCGTGAGCCGGGCCGTGGTCGACGCCCTTCGGGAGTTCCCCCACATGAACGCCTCCGTGGGCGACAACCAGCTGGTGGTGCACCGGGCCGTGCACCTCGGCATCGCCGTCGACCTCCACTTCGAGGGGTTGATGGTCCCGGTGGTCCATGGCGCCGACGGGAAGCGCCTGCGGGTGCTGGCCCGGGAGATCGCCGCCCTGGCCGCCCAGGCCCGCAGTCGCAAGCTCGGGCCTGACGACATCGCCGGGGGAACCTTCACCATCACCAACCCCGGGCCCTTCGGCACCCTGGTCACCGGTGCCATCATCAACCAGCCCCAGGTGGCGATCCTGTCGACCGACGGCGTGCGCAAGCGGCCCGTGGTGGTCGAGCTGGCCGACGGGTCCGACGCCATCGCCGTGCACCCCGTGGGCAACCTGGCGCTGACCTTCGACCATCGGGCCGTCGACGGCGCCTACGCCTCGGCCTTTGTGGCCAAGGTGGCCGACATCCTCCAGACCCGGGACTGGTCCGCCGAGCTGGCATGACGCTGCGCGTCCGGTGGCTGGGCCGCGTCGGCTACGACGAGGCGCTGGCCCTGCAACGGGGGTTGCTGGCCTCGGCCCACGACCATCTGCTGTTGCTCGAGCACCCATCCGTGTACACCCTGGGGCTGCGGACCACCGAGGGCGACGTCCTCGTCCCGCCCGCTGCGCTGGGCGCGGCTGTGGTCCGAAGCGATCGGGGGGGCCAGGTCACCTATCACGGACCGGGCCAGCTCGTGGCCTACCCGGTGCTGTCGCTTCCCGGTCGTCGGGGCGGGGGCATGGCCGACACCGTCGCCTACGTCCGCTCGCTCGAGCAACTCGTCATCGACGTCCTGGCCGACCTCGGTCTGGCCGGCGCCGGGCGCCACGAGCGCCACCGGGGGGTGTGGGTGGCCGGGGCCAAGGTCTGCGCCGTGGGCGTGCGCTTGACTCGCTCCCGATCGATGCACGGCTTCGCCCTCAACGTGGATCCGGACCTGGCCATGTTCGACCACATCGTGGCATGCGGCATCCGGGGTGGGAGCGTGACGTCGCTGGCCGCGCTCGGCCTCGACGTCACCATGGCCCAGGTCGTCGACGCCGTGGTGGCCCGGGCGGTCGAGTGCTGGGGCTCCGGGGGTTGGGAGCGCCAGGACGTGATCGGGCCGGCTCGCGGGCTGGTCGAACCATCGACCTTCACTAGAGGTACACCCTCGACCAGTGGCGAGGCTGTAGCTGGGACGCCCGTTCGCCTCGCCGCTCGTCTCGCCACCGCTGGTGTGGGATCGGGGCTCGATCGCGCTACCCCCAAGCCAGCGTGGCTTCGGGTCGAGGCGCGCATGGGACCGAAGTACCTAGGGCTCGAGCGGACGGTGCAGGGGCTGGGCCTGGCCACGGTGTGCGAGGAGGCCGGGTGCCCCAACATCTTCGAGTGCTGGGCCGAGGGCACGGCCACCTTCATGATCAACGGGGAGCGCTGCACCCGGGCCTGCGGGTTCTGCCTGGTCGACACCCGCCATCCCCAAGGCTCCCCTGAGGCCGACGAGCCCGTCCGGGTGGCCGAGGCCGTGGCCCGCCTCGGCCTGGACCATGCCGTGGTCACCGCCGTGGCCCGCGACGACCTGGCCGACGGGGGGGCCGGGGCCTTTGCTGCCACCATCGCCGCCATCCGCGCTCGGGTCCCCGGGTGCGCGGTCGAGGTGTTGATCCCCGACTGCAAGGGTGATGCCGCCGCTCTGGAGACGGTGTTCGCCGCCCGTCCCGACGTGTGCAACCACAACCTGGAGACGGTGGCCCGGCTCCAGCGAGCCATACGGCCCTCGGCCGGCTACGCCCGTTCCCTGGCCGTGCTAGCCCGGGCCAAGGCGTCGGGGCTGGTGACCAAGTCGGGGCTGATCGTGGGCATGGGGGAGACCGACGAGGAGGTGGAGGGCGCCCTCGCCGACCTGGCCGGGGTGGGCGCCGACATCGTCACCATCGGCCAGTACCTGCGGCCGACCGTCCGTCACCTGCCCGTGGCCCGCTGGGTCGAGCCCGCCACCTTCGAACGGTTTCGCCAACTCGGACTGGACTTCGGCATCGCCCACTTGGAATCCTCCCCCCTGACCCGGTCGAGCTACCACGCGCGGGATTCGCTGGCCACTGCCGCCAGAAGTGGTGAATTCGCTACAGTGCGAATGGGACGGAGCCGATAACCAGGAAGTTCTTCCCATTCCTCCACCGCCGTGGTAGCGTCCGCGTCGTTACGCGGGCGGATCGGACGGAGCGTCCATGACCAAGGGAGAGCAAAAAGTGGGTCCATCTCGGCGGGTGCGGAAGCGCTCCGGAGCTGTCTTAGCCATATTCATCGCGGCGATGGGGGCGGCCTTTGGCTTCACGGCCCCCGTGGGTGCCGATCACACCAGGGTGACCGCGGTGAGCGGCAGCGCCTTTGGGGTCGACGCCGAAGGCCTGGTGCAGATCGACAGAGAGCCCTTGGTGGTACTGCCCGCCAACGGCACTGACGGTGACCCCATCACCGACCGTACGGCCAGGGTCGACGTGTCTCCCTTGGTCACCGTCGACCTGCTCGAGGTGAGCACCAGGGGCGACACCGGGAAGCAGGGCTTCTCGGAGAGCGAGGCCCGGGCGACCGATGTGCTCCTCCTGGGCGACCCCATCGACGCTGCCACCGACGGTGCGCTGAGCGACCTGCTCGACGATCTTCTCGGCGGCGGCGACGGCGGTGACGGCGAGGGCGGCCTGCTTGGCGGCAACCTGCTCGGCGGCGGCGGCAGCGGCGACGGCGGCGGCGGCGACGACGGCCTGCTTGGCGATCTGCTCGGCGATGGTGGCCTGCTCATCGAGGCCATCGAGAGCGAGTGCCGGGCTGACGCCGAGGGCGTCGAGGGCAGCACCACCGTGGTCGGCCTCACCGACCAGGGTGACCCCGAGGACGGGGAGATCATCGAGCTCGAGGACGAGGAGCTCGAGATCGATCTCGGCGTGCTTCGGATCGTGTTCAACGAGCAGGAGGAGACCAACGAGGACGGCTTCCGGGAGATCACCGTGAACGGTGCCCGGATCACCGTGTTGGGTGACGGCGACGACATCGACGAAGCCGACGACGACGCCCTGCTCGACGTCATCCTGGCCCAGTCCAAGTGCGACGTGGAGTTCGAAGAGGTCGAGAAGACCACCACGACGAACAAGAAGACCACCACGACTGAGAAGAAGACCACCACGACGGAGAAGAAGGACAAGGACCGTCCGGCCCCGGTCGTTCCCGGGAACAACGAGGCGACCAACGACGGCAGCGCCAGCAACGAGTCCGACGGTGAGGCCAACATCGACACCGGTGACGCCACCGCCATCGGCAACGTGTCCAACACCGAGATCGACCAGAGCGCCAACGCTGCGGGTGGCTCGGGTGGGCGGCGTGGCGGCAGCGCCGACGTCGACCAGGACGCATCGGTGACCAACGAGGGCGAGGCCGACGCCAACACCGGCGACAACACCGCCATCGGCAACGCCTCGGACAACGAGGCGAGGAACCGCCAGGAGTCGGTGGCCA
>JAUJLZ010000024.1 GCA_030447125.1 Acidimicrobiales bacterium | reverse complement strand
CTTCACCCTGGCCGACCTGGTCTCCTACAACGACAAGCACAACGAGGCCAACGGGGAGGGCAACCGCGACGGCGAGAACCACAACCGCTCGTGGAACTCCGGTGTCGAGGGCCCCACCGACGACCCCAGGGTGCTGGAGCTGCGAGCCCGCCAGAAGCGCAACTTCCTGGCCACGATCCTGTTGTCCCAGGGCGTCCCCATGCTGCTCGGCGGCGACGAGCTGGGCCGGACCCAGGGCGGCAACAACAATGGCTACTGCCAGGACAACGAGGTTTCCTGGTACGACTGGACCACCGCCGACGAGGGCCTGCTCGAGCTCACCCGCTGGCTGATCCGCTTCCGCCGCCACCACGAGGTCTTCCGCCGTCGCCGCTGGTTCCAGGGCCGCTCCATCCGGGGCAAGGGTCTCGTCGACATCGCCTGGTTTCGCACCGACGGCGAGGAGATGTCCGACGACGACTGGCACGGGTCGGCCCCCACACTCGGCATGTTCCTCAACGGCCAGGCCCTGGCCTCGCCCGACGCTCGGGGCGAGCAGGTCGTCGACGAGAGCTTCATCGTGTTGTTCAACGCCCACTTCGAAGCCGTGCGCTTCATCCTGCCCGCCACGTGGGGCGAGCGCTGGGAGCTGGTCCTCGACACCGCCGAGCCCCTGCCCCCCGAACTGGTCGCCCACGTCGAGGCGCCGGTCTCCAAGGCGGGCGACGCCGTGGGCCTGACCTCTCGCTCCCTGGTCCTGCTCCGTCGGCTCCCTTGACACTTCCCCCTGATCCCGCCTCCAAGTGCGCGCCCTCACCACGGAGCCCGGGCCCCGAGCGGGCTGAAGCGGTTGAGCCTGGGTACAAGCGCCCGGTGATCCGCTCGTGCACCTACCGGACCCAGCTCCACGCCGGGTTCACCTTCGACGACGCTGCCGCCCAGGCGGGCTACCTCGCCGACCTGGGCGTCAGCCACCTCTACTGCTCGCCCTTCCTCCAGGCTGCTGCGGGCAGCACCCATGGCTACGACGTGGTCGACCACAGCCGGTTCAACGACGAGCTGGGAGGCGCCGCCGGCTATCGCCGCCTGGCCGAGGCACTGGCGGGCGCAGGCCTGGGCCAGGTGCTCGACACCGTCCCCAACCACATGGCCCTGGCCGGACGGGCCAACCAGTGGTGGTGGGACGTGCTGGAGAACGGCCCGTCGAGCCGCTACGCCCGGTACTTCGACATCGACTGGGATCCCCCCGAACAGAAGCTCACCGCGGTCGTGTTGATGCCGGTGCTGGGAGACCACTACGGGCGGGTCCTCGAGGCCGGCGAGCTCCGGGTGCAGCGAGAAGGCGGGGCCTTCGTGGTGCGCTACCACCACCACGAAGCACCTCTGTCACCGCGCAGCCTCGACGATCTGGTGGCGGCCGCTGCCCAACGGGCCGGTTCCGAGGACCTGGCCAGCCTGGCCACGGCGCTCGGCCACCTGCCCCACGCCCTGCTGCGCGACGCCGACGCCGTGGCCGAGCGCCACCGTGACAAGGAGGTCCTGCGGGCGCGCCTGGCTGCGCTGTGCGAGGCCGAGCCCGACCTGGCCCAGGCCCTCGACGCCGAGGTCGAGGCCCTCAACGGCGACGCTGACGCCCTCGATGCCCTCCTCCGGCGCCAGAACTTCCGCCTGGCGTTCTGGCGCACCGCCAGCGAGGAGCTCGACTACCGCCGCTTCTTCAACATCGAGACCCTCGTCGGCCTGCGCATCGAGGACGAGCGGGTGTTCGACGACACCCACCGCCTCGTGCTCGACCTGGTGGCCGAGGGCACCGTCGACGGGTTGCGGGTCGATCACGTCGACGGCCTGCGCGACCCTGAGGCCTACCTGCGGCGCCTGGCCAAAGCCTCCGGCGGTGCCTACGTGGTGGTGGAGAAGATCCTGGAGCCGGGCGAGGAGCTCCCTCCCACCTGGCCGGTGGCGGGCACCTCGGGGTACGACTTCTTGAACCGGGTCAACAACCTCTTCGTCGACACGGCCAACGCCGGGGCCATGACGGCGTGCTACCAACACTTCCTCGGAGAAGCCGACGGTGAGGGACCTGGCGCCACGGAGGTCCCCTTCGAGGACGTCGTGTACGACGCCAAGGTGCAGATCATGCGCCAGGAGCTGCACGCCGAGGTCGAGCGCCTCACCGACTTGTTGGCGACGATCTGCGAGGCGCACCGCCGCCACCGGGACCACACCCGCCGGGAGTTGCGCGACGCCTTGCGTGAGCTGACCGCCGCCTTTCCGGTCTACCGCACCTACACCCAGCCCGGAGGTGCGGTCAGCGAGGCCGATCGGGCCCACGTCGAGGAGGCCGTGGACCAGGCCGCCAGGCGCCGAAGCGACCTCGATGCCGAGCTGCTCGCGTTCCTCGGGGAGCTGCTCGTGCTCGAGCACCCGGGGCGAAGCGAGGGCGAGCTGGCGGTGCGCTTCCAGCAGCTCAGCTCGCCCGTGATGGCCAAGGGCGTGGAGGACACCGCCTTCTACCGCTACCACCGCCTCATCTCGCTCAACGAGGTGGGCGGTGACCCGGGGACGTTCGGGCGCCCCGTCGAGCAGTTCCACGCCGACAACGCCCGGGTGGCCGAGCACTGGCCCCAGTCGATGCTGACGCTGTCCACCCATGACACCAAGCGCAGCGCCGACGTGCGGGCCCGCATCCACCTGCTCTCCGAGATCCCCGAGGCCTGGGGGGCGGCGGTGCAGCGCTGGGCCGAGAACAACGATCGCCACCGCCGCGGCCAGTGGCCCGACCGCAACGCCGAGTACCTGCTCTACCAGACCCTGGTCGGGGCCTGGCCCGTCGACGCCCGACGAGCGGGGGCCTTCATGGAGAAGGCAGCCAAGGAGGCCAAGGTCCACACCTCCTGGATCGACCCGGTGGCCGACTACGACGACGCCCTCCAGGCCTTTGTCGCCGCCGTCCTCGCCGACGACGGGTTCGTGGCCGACCTGCAGCGGTTCCTGGCCGAGCACGGGCTGGTGCAGGGGGGGCGGACCACGTCGTTGGCCCAGACGGCCCTCCTTCTCACCTGCCCGGGCGTACCCGACATCTACCAGGGTGACGAGCTATGGGACCTCAGCCTGGTCGACCCCGACAACCGCCGGCCGGTCGACTACGACCTGCGCCGGCGGCTGCTCGACGAGGTGGTCGACGCCTCCGCAGCTCAGGTCCTGGCCCGATCCGACGAAGCCGCCACCAAGTTGTGGCTGATCCGGCACCTGCTCGCCGACCGCCGTAGCCACCCGCAGCGCTACCAAGGCGGCTACGAGCCGCTCGCGGTGGGAGGGGCCCGGCGCGACCATGCCGTGGCCTTCGCCCGCAACGGTCGCCTGGCCGTGGTGGTGCCCCGGCTCGTCCTCGGCCTCCACGACGACTGGGCGGACACGACCCTGGCCCTGCCGGCAGCCACGTGGTCAAGCGTCCTCGACGGATCAACGACCGGCGGTGGTGACGTCGCTCTGTCCGAGCTGCTGGCTCGCTTCCCGCTGGCGGTGCTGGCCCGGGACGAGCACTGATGCAGCCCTTCCGGGTGTGGGCCCCGGGCAAGGACGGCGTCGAGCTGGTCCTCGGCTCTCGGCGGCTGGCCATGGAGGCCGACCAGAGGGGCTGGTGGACCCTCGCCGTCGACGAGGCCGGGCCCGCCACCCGCTACGCCTTCTCTGTCGACGGCGGGCCCGCGCGCGCCGACCCCCGCTCGGCCTTCCAGCCCGAAGGGCCTGAGGGCCTCTCCGAGGTGGTCGACCACGGCGCCTTCGACTGGCACGACCAGGGCTGGCGGGGCCTCCCCCTGGCGGGTTCGGTGCTCTACGAGCTGCACATCGGCACCTTCTCGGCGGCCGGCACCTTCGACGGGGCGGTCGAGCACCTCCCCCACCTGGTCGAGCTGGGCGTCGACGCCGTCGAGCTGCTGCCGGTGGCCGAGTTCTCGGGTTGCCGCGGTTGGGGCTACGACGGGGTCAACCTCTTCGCCCCCCACCACGCCTACGGAGGCCCCGACGGCCTCAAGCGCCTGGTCGACGCCTGCCACCAGGCCGGTCTGGGCGTGGTGTTCGACGTCGTGTACAACCACCTGGGCCCCGCCGGAAACCACCTCCCGGACTTCGGGCCCTACTTCACCGATCGCCACAGCACCAATTGGGGTGACGCGGTGAACTTCGACGGGCCCGGCAGCGACGAGGTCCGCGCCTACGTCGTCGACAACGCCCTGTCCTGGCTGGGTGACTACCACGGCGACGGGCTGCGCCTCGACGCCGTGCACGCCATCGTGGACGAGTCCGCCGTGCACATCCTCGAGCAGGTGGCCACCGAGGTCGAGGCCCTGGCCGCCCACGTGCGCCGGCCCCTGTTCCTGGTGGCCGAGAGCGACCTCAACGACCCCCGCTTCGTGCGCAGCCGTGACGCCGGTGGGTTCGGGTTCGACGCGGCCTGGGCCGACGAGTGGCACCACGCCCTGCACGCCACCTTGACCGGCGAGACGAGCGGCTACTACGAGGACTTCGGCGACCTGGCCGCACTGGCCAAGGCCTTGGGCCAGGCCTGGGTCTACGACGGGGTCTGGTCCGAACACCGCCAGCGGGTGCACGGTCGGCCTCCGACGGGCTTGTCGGGCGCTCGCTTCGTGGTCTCGACCCAGAACCACGACCAAGTGGGCAACCGGGCCGTGGGCGAGCGTGCCAGCTCGCTGATGAGCACCGGTCGGGCCAAGATCGCCGCCGCCCTGCTGCTCAGCTCCCCCTTCGTGCCCATGCTGTTCCAGGGTGAGGAGTGGGGGGCGACCACGCCGTTCCAGTACTTCACCGACCACCAGGAAGCGGAGCTCGGTCGAGCGGTCAGCGAGGGCCGCCGCTTCGAGTTCGCCTCCTTCGGGTGGGACCCCGAGGAAGTGCCGGACCCTCAGGACCCGGCCACCTTCGAGCGCTCGAAGCTCGACTGGGCCGAGCTGGGGCGCGCCGGGCACGCCGAGGTGCTGGCCTGGTACCGCCAGCTGCTCGCCTTGCGCCGCCGCGTCCCGGCGCTGACCGACGGCCGTCTCGAGCGCGTCAGGGTCAGCTACGACGCCACCGACCTCGACCGGCCCTGGCTCTCGGTGCAGCGGGGTTCGCTGACCGTCGTGGTCAACCTCGGGACCACCGACCGCCAGCTGCGCGTCCTTCCGGGGGAACGGATCGCCATCGCCTCGGACCCTGCTGTCACGCTGGCCGACGCCGCCCTCACCCTGCCTCCCGACACCGTGGCCGTCCTGGAGGCTTCACCATGACCGACGAGTGGGGCGTCGACGACCGCTACGAGGACGCCACCGGACAGCAACGCCGCATCCCGCCGATGACCATCGACGCGCTCCGCCAGCGCATCGGGCGACCTCCCTCCCAGGGCTACGCGCCGGCCCTCGTCACCAGGCCCGGCCGAGCGCTGCCGGGAGGGCCCGCCCGCATCGTGCTCGAGGACGGCGCCGAACTGGCGGTCGAGGGTCGCCTGCCCCTCGACATCCCCTTCGGCTACCACACCCTTCAGGCCGACGCTGGGCCCGAGCGAGCGCTCATCGTGAGCCCGGGCCGCTGCCACCTGCCCGAGAGCTGGCGGGCGTGGGGCTGGGCCGTGCAGCTCTACGCGGCCCGGTCGCGCGCCAGCTGGGGCATCGGGGACCTGGGCGACCTCCGGCGCCTGGCCACGTGGTCGGCCGACCAGCTGGGCGCCGGGTTCATCTTGGTGAACCCCCTGCACGCGGTCGCCCCCACCCTTCCCCAGCAGCCCAGCCCCTACTTCCCGAGCAGCCGCCGCTTCCGAAACCCCCTCTACCTGCGCATCGAGGACGTTCCCGGCGCGGCGGCGTCATGCGTAGACGTCGAGCCCCTGGCCGCCCGGGGCCGGGCCTTCAACGGGCAGCGCCACATCGACCGCGACGAGGTGTGGCGCTTGAAGGTGGCCGCGCTCGAAGTGATCTGGACCAACGGCGGAAGGGCGGACGAGGGCTTCGAGCGTTGGCGGAGCGAGCAGGGCTCGGCCCTGGCCGAGTTCGCCACCTGGTGCGTGCTGGCCGAGCACCACGGCCCCCGGTGGCGGGAGTGGCCACTGCAGTACCGGCGTCCGAGTAACCCCGAAGTGGAGCGCTTCCGCAGCGAGCACGACGACCGGGTGCGCTTCCACGCCTACCTCCAGTGGCTCACCGACCTCCAGCTGGCGGCGTCGTCGTCGGGCCTGGCCGTGATCCAGGACCTGCCCATCGGGGTCGACCCCGAGGGGAGCGACGCCTGGGCCTGGCAGGACGTGCTGGCCGAGGAGGTGAACGTGGGCTCACCGCCCGACGAGTTCAACGGCCAGGGCCAGGATTGGGGCCTGCCCCCGTTCGTGCCCTGGAAGCTGGCCGGGGCCGGGTACCGGCCCTTCATCGAGACCATCAGGGCCACGATCGCGTGCGCCGGAGGCCTTCGGGTCGACCACGTCATGGGTCTGTTCCGGCTGTGGTGGATCGCCGCCGGCACCGCGCCCACCGAGGGCGCCTACGTCCGCTACCCGAGCGACGACCTCCTCGACATCGTCGCCCTGGAGAGCCACCGGGCTCGGGCCCTGGTGGTGGGCGAGGACCTGGGAACGGTCGAGACAGGCGTGCGCGAGGCCATGGCGGAGCGCGCCATCCTGTCCTACCGCCTCCTGTGGTTCGAGGAGGATGACCCGTGCTCGTGGCCCGAGCTGGCCATGGCCGCCGTCACCACCCACGACCTGCCCACGGTGGCGGGCCTGTGGGACGGCAGCGACCTCGAAGCCCAGCGTCGACTCGGGCTGGGGCCCAACGAGGAGAGCACCCTCGCCATCCGCTCCCGGCTGGCCACCGCGGGCGGGCTCGACACCGACGCCCGCCCCGCGGCCGCCAACCTGGCCGCCCACCGGCTCCTGGCCCGGGCACCGTCGGTCCTGCTCTCGGCCACCCTCGACGACGCCGCCGCCGTCCCCGAGCGCCCGAACATCCCCGGAGCCGACGGCCAGCGGGCCAACTGGTGCCTGGCCCTCCCGAGTGACCTGGAGGACCTCGAGCTCGCGGTCCTGCCCCGCCGGCTGGCGTCCACCCTGGCCGAGAGCCTGACCCGGCCCGGCCCCGTCCCGGCGCCCCCGCCCCCCGACCCTTGCCCCTCTTCTGGCCCACCTCCCACGTGAAAGGGACGCGACAGTGAGCGAAGCGATCGAGAACTGGCCCGGGCGGGCCTACCCCCTCGGGGCCACCTTCGACGGCACCGGCACCAACTTCTCGCTGTTCTCGGAGATGGCCGAGAACGTGGAGCTGTGCCTGTTCGACGACGACGGCGACGAGCAGCGCGTGACCCTCGAGGAGGTGGACGCCTTTTGCTGGCACGCCTTCCTGCCCAACATCAGCCCGGGCCAGCGCTACGGCTACCGGGTCCACGGACCCTGGGCGCCCGAGCACGGGCGGCGCTGCAACCCGGCCAAGGTGCTGCTCGACCCCTACGCCAAGGCGATCGACGGAGAGGTCGACTGGGATCAGGCCTGCTTCCCCTACAACTTCGGCGACGAGACCTCCCGCAACGACGACGACAGCGCCGCCCACGTCCCCAAGAGCGTGGTCCACAGCCCCTTCTTCGACTGGGGCCACGATCGTCCCCCCGACATCCCCCTCCACGAGTCGATCATCTACGAGGTCCATGTCAAGGGGTTCACGGTCTGTCATCCCGAGGTGCCCGAAGCCATCCGGGGCACCTACGCCGGGCTGACCCATCCCGCCGCCATCGACCACCTGCAGTCCCTCGGGGTGACCGCCGTCGAGCTGCTCCCGGTGCACCAGTTCGTCCAGGACGCCCACCTGCTCGACCGGGGCCTGCGCAACTACTGGGGCTACAACTCCATCGGCTTCTTCGCCCCCCACAACGCCTACGCCGCCTACGGCCAGCGCGGGGAGCAGGTGCGCGAGTTCAAGGCCATGGTGCGGGCCCTGCACGAAGCGGGCATGGAGGTCATCCTCGACGTGGTCTACAACCACACCGGCGAGGGGAACCACCTCGGTCCCGTCCTGTCGTTCAAGGGGATCGACAACGCCGCCTACTACCGCCTCGTCCCCGACGACCGTCGCTTCTACTTCGACACCACCGGGACCGGAAACAGCCTCAACGTCGGCCACCCCCACACGCTGCAGCTGATCATGGACTCGTTGCGCTACTGGGTGAGCGACATGCACGTCGATGGGTTCCGCTTCGACCTGGCCTCCAGCCTGGCCCGCCAGTTCCACGAGGTCGACCGCCTGGCCGCGTTCTTCGAGCTCATCCAACAGGATCCGGTGGTCAGCCAGGTGAAGCTCATCGCCGAGCCCTGGGACGTGGGCGAGGGCGGCTACCAGGTGGGCAACTTCCCGGCGCTGTGGTCGGAGTGGAACGGGCGCTACCGCGACACCGTGCGCGACTTCTGGCGGGGCAAGCCTTCGACCGTGGGCGAGTTCGCCTCCCGCCTCACCGGCAGCTCCGACCTGTACCAGATCGAAACGCGCCGGCCGGTGGCCAGCATCAACTTCATCACCGCCCACGACGGGTTCTCCCTGCGGGATCTGGTCTCCTACAACGAGAAGCACAACGAGGCCAACGGAGAGGGCGGGGCCGACGGCGACAGCGACAGCCGATCGTGGAACTGCGGCACCGAGGGCGAGACCGACGACGCCGATGTCGTCTCCTGCCGATCCCGACAGCAGCGCAACTTCCTCACCACCTTGTTGTGCTCCCAGGGCGTGCCCATGCTGCTCGGCGGCGACGAGCTGGGCCGCACCCAGGGCGGCAACAACAACGCCTACTGCCAGGACAACGAGGTCTCCTGGTTCGACTGGGAGTCGGTCGACGAAGACCTGCTCGAGTTCACCCGGCGTCTGATCTCGTTTCGCCGCAGCCACCCGGTGTTCCGCCGGCGCCGCTGGTTCCACGGCCGGCCCATCCGGGGCAGCGTCGACCTCGGGTGGTGCAAGCCCGACGGCAGCGAGATGGACGACCACGACTGGGACGACGGCCACGCCCGGTCGATCGGGGTCTTCCTCAACGGTGAGGCCATCCCGAGCAGGGACAACCGGGGCCAGCCGATCGTCGGTGAGTCGTTCATCCTGGTGTTCAACGCCGACCACAAAGCCATCGACTGGACGTTGCCCCGCCAGTGGGGTGAGCGTTGGGAGGTGGTCTTCGACACCGCCGGCCACCTCGATGAGGGCAAGCTCCTCGACACCAACGAGACCCTCACCGTGGGGGCCCGCAGCACCGTGGTGGCGTGCCGGGTGGCGCCGTGACCAGGGTGCGGGTGTGGGCGCCGAGGGCCGACCGGGTGGAGGTGGTCCTCGGCGCTCGGGCACTGCGCCTGGGCCAGGTCGACCGCGGCTGGTTCGAGGCCGAGATCCCTGAGGTCGGGGCCGGTGACGACTACGCCTTCTCGCTCGACGGCTCCGATCCGATGCCCGACCCCCGCTCGGCCCACCAGCCCCACGGCGTGCACGGCGCGTCCCGGCTGGTCGACCACCACGCCTTCACCTGGTCCGACAGCGGCTGGCGGGGCTTCCACCTCCCCTCGGCCGTGCTCTACGAGCTGCACGTCGGCACCTTCAGCCCCGAGGCCACCTTCGACGGGGCCATCGATCGCCTCGATCACCTGGTCGACCTCGGGATCACTGGCGTGGAGATCATGCCCGTGGCCCAGTTCCCCGGCACCCGCAACTGGGGCTACGACGGGGTGGACCTCTACGCCCCCCACCACGGCTACGGCGGTCCCGACGGCCTGAAGCGCCTGGTCGACGCCTGCCACGCCGCCGGGCTCGGGGTGGTCCTCGACGTGGTCTACAACCACCTCGGCCCCGAGGGGAACTACCTGGAGCGCTTCGGGCCCTACTTCACGTCGTTCTACGCCACGCCCTGGGGCCAGGCCGTCAACTACGACCAGCCCGGCAGCGATGAGGTACGTCGCTTCGCCATCGACAACGCCATCGGCTGGCTACGCGACTACCACATCGACGGGCTGCGCCTCGACGCCGTCCACGCCATCGTCGACACCTCGGCCACCCACGTCCTGGAACAGCTCGCGGTCGAGGTGGCCGAGTTGTCGGCCACCCTGGGACGGCCGCTGTGGTTGATCGCCGAGTCCGACCTCAACGACCCCCGGGTGGTGCACGGGCGCGACTGCGGCGGCTACGGCATCCACGCCCAGTGGAGCGACGACTTCCACCACGCCCTGCACACCGTGCTGACCGGCGAGGACCAGGGCTACTACCGCGACTTCGGCGCCCTGGGCGACTTGGCCAAGGCGCTGGAGTCGGTGTGGGTCTACGACGGGAGGTGGTCTGCCGTTCGGGACCGCACCCACGGCCGCCCGGCGACGGGCCTGCCCGGCTGGTGCTTCCTCGGCTACCTCCAGAACCACGACCAGGTGGGCAACCGGGCGGAGGGCGACCGGCTGAGCGCAACCCTGTCGCCGGCCCGGCTCAAGGTGGCGGCCGCCCTCTACCTCTGCGCTCCCTTCGTGCCCGTGGTGTTCCAGGGCGAGGAATGGGCGGCGTCGACGCCTTTCCAATACTTCACCAGCCATGAGGACCGCGAGCTCGGCTGGCTGGTCCGCCAGGGCCGGCGCTCGGAGTTCGCCGCCTTCGGGTGGACGGCCGAGCAGGTGCCCGACCCCCAGGAGCAGGCCACCTTCGACCGCTCCCGCCTCGCCTGGGACGAGCTCTCCCGCCCACCCCACGACGAGATCTTGACCTGGTACCGCAACCTCATCGCCCTGCGTCGGCGCACGCCGGGGTTCAGCGACGGACGCCTCGATCGGGTGAAGGTGCGCTACGACGAGCAGGCCGCTTGGCTGGTCGTCGAGCGGGGGGCGCTGCGGGTGGCGGCCAACCTGGGCGACGCCGAGCAGAAGGTGGAGTTGGGTGACGGCGCCGCCAGCCGGGTGTTGCTGGCCTCCGACGACGGCATCACCCTGCAGGCCGGCGTGGCCACCCTCCCCCCTGACACGGTGGTCATCTGCGGCCCATCCGCCCCTGGCTGACGCTCACGGGACGGTGAGGCTGGAGTCGACGGCGATCACCGCGCACGTGCAAGCTACGTTGAAACGTCGTGACCCACCCCCTGATCGCCCGGGCCCGGCAGGCGGCCGAGCTCCTGGCGCCCCTCGCCGCCGAGAACGAGTGCCGAGGGGTGGACCGGGCCACGCTCGACTGCCTGGCCGACGCCGGCCTCTACGGCGTGCTCGGTCCTGAGGAGGTCACGGGGACGGCACCTACAGCAGCGGTGTACCGGGAGGTGGCCGAGCTCTTGGCGGGGGCCGACGGCACCACTTGGTTCGTGTGGTTCCAACACCACCCCGTGGTCAAGATGCTGGCCTCCAGCGCCAACGACGAGTTGGCCCAGCGCTGGTTGCCGGCCCTGTGCGCCGGCACGACCCAGGCCGGGGTGGCGTTCAGCCACCTGCGCTCCGAGCGAGTCGTCATGCCCGCCACCCGAGACCACGGTGGCTGGCGCCTGTCGGGCACCGCCCCCTGGTGCACGGGCTGGAGGCTGCTCGACCTTGTGCTGGTGGGTGCCACCACACCCGACGACGAGGTCGTCTTCGCCCTCGTCCCCCTGCGTGAGGGCGACGGCATGCGTCCCGGCCCCGCTCTCCGGCTGGCGGCCATGGGCGGGACCCGCACCGTCGCGCTCCACCTCGACGACTACCCGGTGGCCGACGCCGACGTGGTCCTGCTCGCCCCTCGCACCAGTTGGTCCACGGCCGACGCCGCCGCCGGGGCCAACGTGCAGCCCTCCACCTTCGGCGTCGCCCGAGCGGCACTCGCCGCACTGGCCGAACACCACGAGGAGACCGCATGGGCGCTCTCGACGCGCGTCGAGTCGGTGCGCGACCGGGCCTACACCTTGCTCGACGACATCCCGCCTCGGGAGGCCACGGAAGAACGCCTCCGCCTGCGGGCCGAGGCCCTCGCACTCGGCGTGCAGTCGACCACGGCGCTGGTGGCGGCGGTGGGTGGGAGGGCCATGACCGGCGACCACCCGGCCCAGCGCTGGGCCCGAGAGGCCATGTTCCACCTGGTCTTCGCCCAGACCCATGACGCCCGGGCCGCCTCCCTGGCCCGGGCCCGCTCCTGACCCGACGTCCGGTCGCCTCCCCTCCCGGCCTGCGCCCGACCCGTGGTGGCGTCGCGGCCACCGGGCCGCGTCCCAACCTCCACAATGGCGAGCATGGACGACCGCACCCAATACCTCAAGCTGCTCGGGGCCTGCCTGGCCCTCACCTTGCCGTTGGAGTTCGCCTACCGGGGCCGGGTGTGGCGCCGACCCCGGCGCCTGGCCCGGGCGCTGGTGCCCACGCTGGCTATCTTCGTGCCGTGGGACATGCTCGCCTTTCGCGCCGGGCACTGGCGGCTCAACCCCAAGTACTCGAGCGGGGTGGAGCTGCCCGGCGGCCTGCCGGCCGACGAGCTGGCCTTCTTCGTGGCCGTGCCCATCTGCAGCCTGCTGTCCTACGAGGCGGTCCGCAACGGCCTGGAAGGAAGGCATCCGTGGTCAGGGGCCGGGAGGAAACTACCGGGCCTGTCCAGTGAGTGAGCCGAAGACCAGTACCCCTGGAAAAGCCCCGGAAGTTTCCTTTCGGCCCCTGAAGGCCTACCCGCTGACGTCGCTGGCCGCCGCCGCCGGCGTGGTGGCTGCCGAGAAGGTCTGGTTCCGCACCGGAGTCTTCCGCTCCAAGACCTACTGGATCTCGATGACGATCTGTGGCGCCTTCATGGTCGCCGTGGACGGCTGGATGTCAAAGCTGTCCGCCCCCATCGTCATCTACAACGAGGCCCACACCAGCGGGGTCCGCTTTCCCTGGGACATCCCGACTGAGGAGTTCCTCTACGCCTTTGCCATGCTCACCCTGCCCGTGCTGGTGTGGGAGCGCGATCACCAGCTGGCCCAGGGAACCCGCCGGTAGGCTTGGTGGGGTGACGCTCGCCCTGGTCATCGTCGCGTTCTTCGGGATGGAGGTGCTCGTCTATCTCTCCCACCGCTTCGTGATGCACGGCCCGGGCATGCCCATCCACAAGAGCCACCACCAGCGCCGGCCCGACCCTGGGCTCGAGCGCAACGACCTGTACCCGCTCATGGGCTCGATCGTGGCCATGTCCGGGTTCGGCCTCGGCCTCAACGTCCGGGGCTTCGAGGTGCTGGTGCCCATGGGCATCGGCCTCACCATCTACGGCGTGGCCTACTTCTTCGTCCACGACATCTACATCCACCGCCGCCTCCCCTGGTTCAGCGCCGAGCTGTCGGTGTGCGAGCGGCTCAAGGCGGCGCACCGCATCCACCACCTGTGGGGCGGCGAGCCCTACGGCATGTTGTTCCCCGTCGTTCCCGCCGCCCTGCGGGAGCGGGCGGCGAGCGTCGACTACGACCCGTTCCCGCCGTCGCCCCGCCGTCGCCGAGAGGCCGCGCTGCGCTCGTCGGCCCCGTCGTCGAGCTGACCGGCGAGGGGGTCCACGCCATCCCAGCTACCGGTCGAGGCGTAGGGCCGGAAGCGAGCGAACAGCTCTTCGGTGAACCATCCGTGCGCGCGGGTCCGCCGGACCACCGCCTCGTGGGGCGACTCCCGGTAAGCGAAGGCGTCCATCCCCGACGTCGTGCGCCACAGGCTGAAGGTGGCCTGGAGACCGACGGGGGCTTCGCCGATGCCCACCACCGCCAGCAGGTCGACTTGGCGGCGCAGATGGGCCTCCACGGAAGGGACCGAGCGGTAGAAGGCGGGCCAGTACCGCAGCCCGATGCGCGCCCGCGTGAGCACGGCCACGGGACCGTCGTCGTGGCCCCTCCCAGGGTAGACATCGGCGTCGCCCAAGGGACGGGCGCCCCCCCAGGACCCGTGCGCCGACAGCGGCCGGAGCCGGACGCTCCAGGTCTCCTGGCCCTGGTCACCCCAGCGTGAGGCGATGGGCGACGTTGCCTCAAAGGCGTCGAGGGCCTGCTCGTCGTCCCACACGGCGAAGGTGGCCCACCGTCGCAGGTCGGCCCCCAGGCCCATCTGTGACCCCCGCCCGGTGCCGAGTTGGCGGGCGAAACGCAGCCCGGGGGTGGCGACCAGGGCCCGCTGGCGGGTGAGCAGACCGGCCATCGCTCCCAGGGCGTAGCGCACCGGGTAGCGGGTCAGGTGGAACGAGGCGACGGTCGACATCGGCGACAGCGACGGTATCGGTCCCCAGCGCTGCGGCGGGTACAGGCGTGGTCAACGGCTGTGCGATGCTCCGTCGGTGCGGACCGAGACGGTGGCAGCCACGGGGGTGGCAGCGGGGGCCGGCTACCTGCTGGGCTCGATCCCGGTAGCCGTCCTGGTGGGGCGGCGCCACGGCGTGGATCCCCGGCGGGTGGGCGACGCCAACCCGGGTTACTGGAACGTCCGGGAACAGCTAGGTGTCCGCCCGGCGGCCCCGGTGTTCGCCGGCGACGTGGCCAAGGGGGTGGGTGCCGGCATCGTGGGCGTGGCCGTGGCGCCCCCCGGCGCCTGGGGCGTGGGCTACGCCGCCGTGGGGGCGGCCATGGTCGGCCACGCCTGGCCGGTCTTCGCCCGCTTCCGAGGTGGCCGCGCCGTGCTCACCTGGGCCGGCGGCATCTGCGTGCTCTCCCCCGTCGCCGGCCTCACATCCGTGGCTGCCTTCGCCGTCGTGGCCCGCGCCGGCTCCTTCGCCTGGGGTGCCCGCCTGGGCGTCGTCGCCGTCCCAGTGCTCCAGTTGGTGACCGAAGGCCCTCACCGAACGGCGGCCACCGGCGCCCTCATGTCGATCATCGGCCTGCGCTTCGCCACCGCCAATCGTCACCGAACCAAAGGTTCGGCGACGAAGTGAACATGCGCCGATCAACCGGCAAGCCGGACGGTTCCGGGAGCTCAGACCGAAGCGAGACCGAAGGTTGGGTTCGGCCGCTGGCCACCCCGAAGCCGCCGAAGGAGGCCCCTGTGGATGGCGGCCCAGGCGAGCGAGAGCTCGCCCAAGAAGTTGTCCGGCGCCGGAGCACAACCAGCTCGCCGGCGAACCTCCGGTTCGGCGGCGAAACCCTACGGATCCACCCGGCCCTCGAAGAGGGCGAAGACGGCGCCCTGGGGGTCGGTGGCCACCAGGATGCGACCCGACTCGATGGCCATGGCGGGCACCACCACCTGGCCCCCGAGGTCGGCGATGGTGGAGGCGGCGGCGTCGAGCGACTCGACCGTGAAGTACACCAGCCAGTGCGACGGCGCTAGCGACCCCGGCGGCAGCGGCATCATGCCGGCGTTGAGCGTGTCGCCGTTGTAGACGCCCCAGTAGTCCTGCTCGTCGGTCCCGTTGGCGTCGATGCGCCAGCCGAAGAGGTCGGTGTAGAAGCGGCCGGCGGCCACGGGATCGCTGGTGTTGAGCTGGTTCAGGCAGAGGGCGCCGGGGTCGTTGACCAGCTCGGCACCGTGGTGGTCGGCGGCCTGCCAGAGCGCGAACACCGCGTTGGTGGGATCGGCCACCAGGGCCATGCGCCCCGAAGCGCCGATGTCGGCGGCGGGGCGCAGGATCCGCCCGCCCAGCTCGGCCACCCGGGCGGCGGTGGCCTCGGCGTCGGTGACCCAGACGTAGGACAACCAGGCCGGGTGCGGGACCTCGGCGCTGGAGTACAGGGCGGCCACCAGCGCGTCGCCGACCCGCAGCAGCGTGTAGTCGCCCGCCCCCTGGTCGGCCAGGACCTCGGCCTGCCAGCCGAACAGGCCGGTGTAGAAGGACGTGGCCGCCGCACTGTCGCTCGTGGCCAGATCGGTCCAGCAGAACGTCCCCTGGGTGTA
>JAUJLZ010000169.1 GCA_030447125.1 Acidimicrobiales bacterium | reverse complement strand
TGTTTAGGAGAAGCTTCTTCGAGCATCGACATCAGTTCCTTCTCGTAGAACAGGAGGAAGCCTTCTTGGTCGGGGCCGATCTGGTGGATGAGGATCTGGTTGAACCCGGCGGCGGCGTAGGTGGCGATGAGGTCGAGGTGTCGTTGGGGGTCGGGGCCGAGTGCGATGGTCTCGACGATGTCGTCTGGGCGGGCAAGCCTGAGGACCTGGGCGAAGTCTTTGGGGTGAGCGAGCTCGGTGATGGCTGTGCCTTTGAGGGCGGCGTTGGGCCACCAGCGGGCGGCTGTCTGGCGGGCTTGGTCCTCGGTGGTGGCCCAGCAGACGTGAATCTGGGCGATCCGGGGTTTGCCGGCGCCGCCGGCGCCTTCGAAGGTGTCGACGTGCAGGCTGGATGGCATGACACCGAAGAAGCCGTCTCCGATCCGACCGGCCAGCTGGGCGCTCTTGGTTGAGGAGCCGGCGACCACGATGGGCGGTGGCCGGTCCGGGAGGGTGAACAGCTGGGCCTGTTCGACCGTGTAGTGGGCGCCGTGGTGGTCGACGGCCCCGCCGTCCCACAGCTGGCGGATGATGCTGACGGCTTCTTCCAACATGTCGCGGCGCACGTCGGGGCGGGGCCAGTGGGCGCCGGTGATGTGTTCGTTGAGGCGTTCTCCGGTGCCGACGCCGAGGAAGAAGCGGCCGTCGAGCATGACGGCGGCGGTGGCGGCGGCCTGGGCGACGATGGCCGGGTGCATGCGGATGAGGGGGGCGGTGACGCCGGTTCCGATCCGGAGGTGGTCGGTGGCTTCGGCTATGCCACCGAGGACCGACCACACGAACGGGCTTTGGCCTTGGTCGGGGACCCAGGGGTGGTAGTGGTCGGAGATGCCGGCGAGGCGGAAGCCGACCTGTTCGGCCCGGACGGCGTTGCGGACCAGCGTCTTGGGGTCGTGTTCTTCGCTGGACAGCCAGTAGCCGAGCTCCAGGACGGGCCGGGTGGTGTCAGCCACCGGCGGCGGCGTGGATCTGTTCGGGTCGGGCCACGCCGATGAGGTGGCCTGACAGGGTGGTGACGACGACCCAGGGGGCGGGCCGGCTCTGCAGGTTGGCCGACATCTCCTCGGCGCTCACGTGCGGCCGGTAGGTGCTGGGACCTTCCTGCATGACCTCGACGATCGGCCGGTTGTCCTCCAGGCCGAGGGCCTCGGCCCGGACCAGGCCGAGCACGACAGGCTCCGGCCCGGCGACGACGAGGCACAGCTCCCAGGTGCCGAGGCGCCCGCGGACCTGGGCGACCGTCTCGTCGAGGGTGCAGGTCGGGACATCAGGGGCGGCCAGGGTCGACAGGCGGGGCCTGTCGGCCAGGGTGCCTTCGAAGGGAAGGTCTTCGCCGATCCAGTCCATCTTGGACCCGACGTAGTCGTAGCTCTGGGTGAAGCCAAGGCGCTCGAGCCGCCACGCGGCTCGCGGGCTCATGTCTCAAAGCGAGTCGTAGCAGTAGGTGATTACGGCCCGGCTGGTGTCGAGGCGTTCGCCGGCGAGCTCGGCCACCTTCTTGAGCGGAACGTGGATGGCGCCGACGATGTGGGATTCCTCCCACTCTGCCTTGGGCATCACGTCGACGAGCTGGGCGCCGGCGGCAACCAGCCGTTGGACCTCGTGGCGGTCGATCTCGGTGGGCATCAGGTTCCTTCCGTTGTGGGTTCGGGCTGGGCTGAGGAGACGGCCGCGGTGGGAGGGGCGGGTACGGCGGCGCCGCTCAGCTCAGGGGAGGGTCGGCGCCATCGCGATGGTCATGGCAGTCGTGGTTGGCCGGGCGAGGCGCCGCCGGACCCGGCGGCCCAGTCCAGGGCGGGGAGGAGACCGAACCGGGTGACGAGCCAGGCGGCGGCGGCCACCATCACCAGTGTCACCCCGGCCCGCAGCGGCGCCGCGGTCCGCTGGCAACGGCGGGCCCGGCGCCGCTCGAGGACCGCGGCGAGGATGGCGGCGACGGCAAGCCCGGCCAGCCACCAACGGGGGGGCAGGGCTGCGGTCAAGCCCACGCCGGCGGCGGCGCCGATACCAACACAGCCGAGGCAACCGGCGACCAGTGCCGGCCCGATGAGGGGGATGGCGGTGAGAAGCCCGGCGACGACCCCGAGCTCACCCGTCCCCATAGGACCGTTCCCGTCCCGGTCCGCCTGCTCGACGGGAGGCGACCCCACGTCCCTGGCGGTCAACGTTCGATCACCGCGGGGGCAAGGTCTTCGGCTGCCGGAGCGGCGGTGGCGCTGGGCGGGGCGGGGCGCCGGCCGAGGAGGGCGACGGTGGCTGCGGTGGCGATGACGCCGCCGAAGAGCACCAGCGTGCGTGGCCAGCCGAGGGTCTGGAACCAGCCGGTGGCATCGGCGGAGAGGCCCTCGACGAAGCGGGCGGGCCCGCCGCCGTTTGTCTGGCCCGGGTCGGTCCCGAGGTTGAACGCCCAGTAGTAGACGATGTACCCGCCGGCGACGACGAGCAGGCCGCCGGCGACCCGGTTGAGGTAGCGGGCGAAGCTACGGATGCGCCGCACCAGGGAGTGGTGGGCGACAGCGACCGCGACGGTCACCGTCAACAGCACGACGCTCATCCCGGCCGCGTACACGGCGAAGGTGACGATGCCGGAGGCGACGTCGCTGCGGGTGAAGGTGGAGGCGACCACGACCAGGAAGACGGGCAGCGTGCACGACAGCGAGGCCACGGCGTACGAGGCGCCGAAGGCGACCATCGACCGCAGCTGGCGGGTCCGGGTGTCGGCGTGGGGTTTGGGGAGGGCGACGGTGATCTCGCGTCCGGCGAGGAGGGCGACGCCGAGCCCGACCAGGGCCACGCCGATGATCATGGCCACCCACGGGACGTAGTCGATGAAACTGCGGACGCCGGCGGTGACGAGTGCTCCGGTGGCGACGAACACCACAAGGAACCCGACCGACACGGTAGCGCCGACGACAAGGGCACGGCCCAGGCGGGTGGCGAGGGTGGCGGGCTGGTCAGCAGGGCCGCCCTCGACCCCGATGTACCAGGACAGGTAGGCGGGGAGCATGGCGAACCCGCACGGGTTGACCGTCGCCACCAGCCCGGCGGTGAAGGCCAACGCCAGTGGGGCGTCGATCATGACAGCAGGACCTTGTCGATCCAGTCCCGCAGCTCGTCGGCGGACAGCTCGCCACTTTTCACGTCGACGACCTTGCCGCCGGCGTCGATGAACACGGTGGTGGGCATGGCCACCGCCCCGAAAGACTGGAACAGCTTCCCGTCGGGGTCGCGGGCGACGGTGAAGGTGATGCCGGTCTGCTCGACGACCCGCTGACCGGCGCGGACACTGTCCTGGAGGTTGACGCCCAAGAACCCGACCTGACCTTGGAGGTCCTGTCCGACACGCTCGAACCCGGGCAGCTCAGCCAGGCACGGCGTGCACCACGAGGCAAAGAAGTTCACCACCAGCGGCTTGCCCCGGTAGGCCTCGAAGGTGGCGCTGCCCCCGTTGAGGAGCTCGAACGCCCGGTCCTCGCCCGCCGGGCCGGTCGAGGCCTGCTTGGTGGTGCCGGATCCGCCGGTGGCCACGACGAGGGCGAGGGCGATCGCCGCCAAGGCGATGGCACCGCCGGCGTACCACCGCTTGCGGCCACGGCCCGCATCCGCGGTCCGGGTGGCGGCCGCATCCGCCTGTGGCCTTGCCGTCCCGTCGGTGCGGGTGGGCCGGTTCCGGGGGGACCTGGTCATCGCGACGGGGTGTGGTCGGCGTGCTCAGGCTGCCTGCCCGCCGCCGGGCCGACCTCGCAGCTGCGTGCTGCCCGGTGCCGGCGCCAACCCCAGACGGCGAGGACTGCGCCGGCGGCGACGGCGACGCCGCTGCCCAGCGCCAGTCCGGCGGCGCCCAGGGTGACGCCGGCGCCGAGGAGGAGCGGGAGGCTGCAGCACACCACCGCGCCGCTGATGATGGCGGCCAAGCCGCCGGCTGCTGCTTTCTGGTCGTTGGGCATCGGTACCTCTTGCGGGTTGGGGTGGTGGATGAAACGGGATTTCAAGCCGCGCAGCACGAGAGCTTCTTGACGTCACCCTTGAAGGACTGGGCCACCAGCTTCAGGGCCTCGCTCATCGTGAGGTACGGCGCCCAGGTGTTGGCCAGGTCCTCGACGGTGATACCGAAGCGGATGGCGTAGACGGCGGCCAGGATCACGTCGCCGGCTCCTTCGGCCAGGGCGTGGACGCCGAGGACCTTGCCGGTGGCGGTCTCAGCGACGAGCTTGATCGCCCCCCGGGTGTCGCGGTTGGCCAACGCTCGGGGAACGTTCTCGAGCTCCAGGACCCGGCTGGTGACGTCGAGGCCGGCCGCTTCGGCGTCGGCCTCGGTGAGGCCGGCGCTGGCCAGGGCCGGGTCGGTGAAGATCACCGACGGCAGCCCGGTGTAGTCCATCCGCCGGGAGGTGCCGGAGACGGCGTTCTCCGCGGCCAGGTTGCCCTGGGCGGCGGCCACGTACACGAACTGGGGGCCGCCGGTGACATCTCCGGCGGCGAGGACACGGGGATTGGAGGTGCGCAGCTCATCGTCGACAGCCACGAACCCGGCGTCGTCGAGCTTCACGCCGGCGGCGTCCAGGTTGAGGGCCTCCACCCGAGGGCTGCGGCCGACGGCGACCAGGACGGCGTCGGTGGGCAGGCGGTTACCATCGGCGCACACCACCACGGTCTCGGCGCCGACACGTTCCACCGCCACCGCCCGGCCGGCGACGACGTCGATCCCTTCGTCGGCGAAGACCCGGCCGATCCAGGCGGCCAGCTCTGGCTCCGCTCCGGGCGCCAG
>JAUJLZ010000023.1:14289-15850 GCA_030447125.1 Acidimicrobiales bacterium | reverse complement strand
GCCGGCGTCGACCGCCTCGATGACCTCGTCCTCGCTGGTGCCCGCCCGCACCGCTATCTCGGCCACGGTGGGCGAGCGGCCCAACTCGAGCTGGAGCTCGTCGACCACCCCCGTGACCCGCAGGTGCAGCTCCTGGACCCGCCGGGGCACCCGCACGGCCCAGCCCTTGTCGCGGAAGTGGCGTTTGAGCTCACCCACGATGGTGGGCGTGGCGAAGGTGGTGAACTCCAGGCCCCGGCCCGGGTCGAAGCGCTCGACCGCCTTGACCAGGCCGAGAGAGGCCACCTGGACCAGGTCGTCAAGCGGCTCCCCCCGGTTGGCGAAGCGCCGGGCCAGGTACTCGGCCAGGCCCAGGTGGGCCTCGATGAGGGCGTCGCGCAGCTCAGGTCTGCGGGTGGCGGCGAACTCCTGGAAGGTCCGGTTCAGGACGTCCTTGTCGCTCCGATCGAGGGTCATGGCGTCGCGTCCCGTCGCTTGACGAGCCGGAAGCGGATGGCGCCGTCACGCTCGTCCACCCCGTGCTCGTCGACCACGGCCGACAGGATGCGCGTGGACAGCTCGCTGGTCGCGGGCCGGGCCTCCCCATCGGCGAAGTCACCCGTCCCCTCGATGATGAGGCGGTCGGCCTGAAGTCGGTAGACGAGGGTCAAGCTGCCGTCGCGACCCTTGGTGCCCACCAGGGCGAAGCACAGCTCGTCGACGGCGATCTTGACGTCCTCGACCTGGTCGAAGGAGAAGCCCAGGCGGCTGGCCAGGCCGGCGGCGGTGAGCCGGGCCACCCGCAGGAGCTGGGGCGTGGCCGGCATGGTCAGCCTGACCTGTTCACCCTCGCCGTCAGCGTCCATCACGTTGCATCCACTCCCAGACTCGCCCCGGCTCGCAAGAGGCTGCGCCGATGGGCGCAGCCGTGGCCCGAGCGGCCCGCCGGCAAAGCCGGCAAGAGCGGGAAGCACAGCCTCGCTCTCGGCGGCAGAGCCGCCGAGCATGGGAAACGCCTGCCTAACCGCTGAGCCACGAAGGTGAAGCTACACCGCCCCCGCACCGGTCCGTCCCTTGCCCGCCGGCCGCAAACCACTGGTCCCCGACCACCAGCTACTAGCTTGGCCAGAGACCATGAACCCTCTCCACGAGCTTGTCAGGCTGGAGATCCCGGCCCTGCCCGCCTTTGTCGGCGTGGCCCGCACCGTGGTCGCCGCCGTGGCCACGTCGGTTCCCGGGATCGACGACGACCGCCTCGAAGACCTCCGCATCGCCGTGTCCGAGGCCTGCACCAACGCCGTGGAGGCCCACCAGGCCGTCGGCATGGAGCAACGGGTCGTGCTGCGCTGCCTGGTCGATCCGGACAACCTGGAGGTGCGCGTGGAGGACAGCGGCAGTGGCTTCGATCCCGCCGCCGTCCCGCCCCGACCGCCGGTAGGAGACCCCTCTCACCTCAACGTGGAGCGGGGGTGGGGCCTGCAGCTCATCCGGGCCCTGGTCGACGACGTCACCTTCCTGCCCAGCAGCGAAGGCACCGCCGTCCACCTCAGCATGCGCCTCTATTGAGCCTCACCGCCGAACC
>JAUJLZ010000023.1:0-14189 GCA_030447125.1 Acidimicrobiales bacterium | reverse complement strand
GAAGGCACCGCCGTCCACCTCAGCATGCGCCTCTATTGAGCCTCACCGCCGAACCAGAGGTTCGACGGCGAACGGATGGTGCTCCGGCCGGTGGGCAAAGCCCGCCGGCCTTCGCCCTGAGCACCTTCCTTGCTCGCTGGGCCGCCAGCCAGCTACGGCCGCCTTCGGCGGCTGGTGTCGCCGGCGACCTAACGAGGCGCTGGCACTGCTGGGTTTGCTCCTTCTGCCTCGCGGGGAATGTCTCTGCGTGCAGATCCAGGCTGTGTTGATCGACCGCGACGGCACGCTGGTCGTGGACGTGCCCTACAACGGTGATCCTGGCCTCGTCACCCCCGTGGCCGGGGCCCGGCGGGCCCTCGATCGGCTCCGTCGACGAGGGATCCCCGTGGCGGTGGTGAGCAACCAGAGCGGCATCGCCCGGGGCCTGCTCAGCGCCGAACAGGTCGACGCCGTCAACGCCCGGGTCGACGAGCTGCTCGGCCCCTTCACCGCCTTCTGGGTCTGCCCCCACGGGCCCCACGACGGGTGCGGCTGCCGCAAGCCTCAGCCCGGCATGGTGTTGGCGGCTGCAGCTGCCCTGGGGGTGGCAGTGGGGTCCTGCGCCCTGGTAGGCGACATCGGCGCCGACGTGGAGGCCGCGCTGGCCGCAGGCGCCCGGCCGGTACTGGTGCCCACGCCGGTCACGCGCCCTGCCGAGGTGGCCGCCGCACCCGAGGTCGCCGCCGACCTGAACGCGGCGGTCGACCTGTTGCTGGCCGGACAGCCCGCTTCGTGAGCCTCGCCGTGAGCCCTGCCCGGCTCCCCCACGTCCTCGTGGCCCGGCTCGACAACGCCGGCGACGTCCTCTTGGCCGGACCGGCCGTGCGGGCCGTCGCCGCCGGGGCCCGCCGGGTGAGCTTCCTCGCCGGTCCCGGCGGTCGAGCTGCCGCCGAGCTCCTGCCCGGGGTGGACGACGTGGTGGTCTTCGACGCCCCCTGGTCCGGGTACTCGCCCGCCCCGGTCGACCGGGTGGCCACCCACCACCTCGTCGACACGGTGCAGGACCTGGCCGTCGACGAGGCCGTCGTGCTCACCTCGTTCCACCAGAGCCCGCTGCCCCTGGCCCTGCTGTTGCGCCTGGCCGGCGTGCCCCGCCTGGCTGCGGCCAGCGTCGACTACCCCGGCTCGCTCCTCGACGTGCGCCACGCCGTGCCTGACGGCCTGCACGAGGTGCAGCGGGCCCTGTCGATCGCCGGTGCGCTGGGGTACCAACTGCCGCCGGGCGACGACGCCGCCCTGGCCCTGCGTGGTCCGCTGCCGTCGTGGCGACCCTTCGACGAGCCCTACGTCGTGGTCCACCCGGGCGCCTCGGTCCCGGCCCGGGCCTGGGCACCCGATCGCAACCGGGGTTTGGTGGAGGCTCTGGTGGCCCAGGGCCGGCGGGTGGCGGTGAGCGGGACGACAGGCGAGCGGGCCCTGACCGCGGCGGCGGCCGGCCCCGAGCACGCCGGCGTGGTCGACCTCGGCGGCCGGACCGACCTGGCCGGCCTGGCCGGGGTGCTCCAGGGCGCGTCGGCCCTGGTCTGTGGCAACACCGGTCCCGCGCACCTGGCCGCCGCCGTCGGAACCCCCGTGGTGTCGATCTTCGCCCCCGTGGTGCCCGCCGCCCAGTGGGCGCCCTGGGGCGTGCCCGTGGCCGTCCTCGGTGACCAGTCGATCGCCTGCGCCGGCTGCCGGGCCCGCAGCTGTCCCGTCTCGGGCCAGCCCTGCCTGGCCGCCGTGTCCGTCGACGACGTCGTGGCCGCGCTCGACCGCCTCGCTCCGTCCCCCGACCGCCGGCCGGAGACCGTCGGGGTCGCATCATGAGGATCGCCATGGTCTCCGAGCACGCCAGCCCCCTGGCCACCCTCGGCGGGGTCGACTCGGGCGGCCAGAACGTGCACGTAGCCGATCTGGCCCGGGCTCTAGGCCGTCTCGGTGTCCACGTCGTGGTCCACACCCGCCGGGACGACCCGGCCCTGCCCCGGCGCATCACCTTCGCCCCCAACGTGGAGGTCGACCACGTCGACGCCGGACCCGCCGCCCCCGTGGCCAAGGACGACCTGCTCCCCTTCATGCCCGAGTTCGCCCGAGGCCTGGCCGGGACCTGGGGTGACGACGCCCCCGACGTGGTCCACTCCCACTTCTGGATGTCGGGCCTGGCCGCGCTGTGGGCGGCCCGCCCCCTCGGTCTTCCGCTGATGCACACCTATCACGCCCTGGGCGTGGTCAAGCGCCGCCACCAGGGCCATCACGACACCAGCCCGGCGACGAGGATCGAAGCCGAGGCCATGCTGGCCGGCGCCGTCGACCGGGTCCTGGCCACCACCGCCGACGAGGCCTTCGAACTGGTGGGCCAGGGGGCCGACCTCGACGGCATCAGCATCGTGCCCTGCGGGGTCGACCTCGGGCACTTCTGCCCGGACGGGCCGAGTGAGCCACGCCGGCGCCGCCGGCGGCGCCGGATCGTGGTGGTGAGCCGGCTGGTCGAGCGCAAGGGGATCGGCAACGTGATCGCTGCCCTGGCCGCCCTACCCGGCGTCGAGCTCATCGTGGCCGGCGGCCCTCCGGCCGGCCTGCTCGACCACGACGACGAAGCCCGCCGCTTCGCCGCCCTGGCCCGGCGGATGGGCGTGGCCGACCGGGTCGAGTTGCGCGGCGCGGTGCCCCGCCAGAACCTGCCGGCGCTCCTGCGCTCGGCGGACGTGGTCGCCTGCTGCCCGTGGTACGAGCCCTTCGGCCTGGTGGCGATCGAAGCCATGGCCTGTGGCGTGCCCGTGGTCGCCTCCGCCGTCGGAGGTCTGGCCGAGAGCGTCCTCGACGGCGTCACCGGCCTGCACGTCCCTCCCCGGCAACCGGCCTGCATCGCCAGCGCCGTGGGCGGCCTGCTCGACGACGAGGCGAGGCGGCGGTCCATGGGCACGGCCGGCCGGCAACGGGCGGAGCGCTTCGGGTGGGACCGCATCGCCGCCCAGACCCTGGCCGTGGCCGCACGAGTGGTGCCGGCCTCGTCGGAGTCCACCTCGACCATGAGGGCGGAGCTGCCGGGCACCTCGTTTTCCCGCGGTTCGCTGGCATGAGCGAGCCGCCGTCGATGCCCGTCCCCACCGGACGGCGCCACCTCGCCGCCCTGACCCGGCCACTGGTGGCCCTGGACGCCCAGACCGAGCGGATCGACGGGTGGGGCCGGCACCTGGCGGCCGTGCTCAGCGGAGGTGGGCGCCTGCTGGTGGCCGGCAACGGTGGGAGCGCAGCCCAGGCCCAGCACCTGACGTCCGAGCTGGTCGGGCGCTTCCGTGACGAGCGACAGCCCTTCAGCGCCATCGCCCTGTGCGCTGAGTCCGCCAGCCTGACCGCCATCGCCAACGACTACGGCGTGGACGACATCTTTGCCCGCCAGGTCCGGGGCCACGGCCGCACCGGTGACGTGCTGGTGGTGCTGAGCACCTCGGGGACGAGCGCCAACGTCGTGGCCGCCGCCCAGGCGGGCCAGGAGGCCGGCCTGGTGGTGTGGGGCCTCACCGGTCGGGGTCCCAACCTGGTGACGGCCTCCTGCGACGACGCCCTCATGGTCGATGCCCACGCCACCGCCACCGTCCAAGAGGTCCACCAGGTCGTGGTCCACCTGCTCTGTGCCGCCGTCGAGGTGGCGCTGCAGGTGCCCCACGAGACCAAGAAGGGGCCGACACGAGCGCACCGCGTCGTGGTGGTGGGCGACGCCTTGTTGGACCGTGACCTCGACGGCACCGTGGAACGGGTGTGTCCGGACGCACCCGTGCCCGTGGTGGACGTGCAGGCCGAACGGACACGACCGGGGGGCGCCGCCCTGGCCGCCGCCCTGGCCGCCGGCGACGGCGCCGGGGTGACCTTGATCACCGCCCTGGCCCACGACGCTCCCGGCCGGATCCTGGCCGGGCTCCTCGCCGACGCCGGGGTCGACGTGGTCGACCTCGGCCTCCACGGTCCCACCCCCGAAAAGGTGCGGGTGCGGGCAGGCGGCCAGTCGCTGTTGCGCCTCGACCACGGCGCCCAGGTCGCGGACGTGGGACCGTTGGACGCCGGAGCGGTGGCCGAGGGGGTCCGCTCGGCCCTTGCCGGGGCCGGGGCCGTGCTCGTGGCCGACTACGGCCGGGGGGTGGCCGCCGACCCCGGCCTCCGCCAGACCTTGGCCGACATCGCCCCCCGCGTCCCCGTGGTCTGGGACCCCCATCCCCGGGGTCCTGCACCCATCGCCGGCGCCCGCCTGGTCACCCCCAACCAGGCCGAGACCGCTCGCGCCGATGCTGGTGACGGCGCCGCCGGTGGTGGGATCTCGAGCCTGGGCGCGCTGGCCGGGTCGGCCCGTCGCCTGGCCGCCCGGTGGCATGCCGGCGCCGTGGCCGTGACCATGGGACCCAAGGGTGCGCTCCTGACCGGCCCCGACGGCCCCCCGCTGGTCGTTCCCGCCCCCGTGGCCGCCACCGGTGACCCTTGCGGCGCCGGTGACCGCTTCGCCGCCGGCGTCGTCGTGGCCCTGGCCCGGGGCGCGGTGATGTCCGAGGCCGTGGAGGAGGGCGTTCGGGCCGCGTCGGCCTTTGTCGCCGCTGGAGGTGCCGCCGCTGGAGGTGCCGCCGCTGGAGGTGCCGCCGCTGGAGGTGCCGCCGCTGGAGGTGCCGCCAAGCTCGGCGCCGGCGCGCCGGCGCCCGAACCTCGAGCTGGCGGCGGCGGTGATCTCGTGTCCCGGGTCCGGGCGGGCGGCGGGCTGGTGGTGGCCACCGGCGGCTGCTTCGACCTCCTCCACGCCGGCCACCTCCACCTCCTCCAGGCCGCCCGGGACCTGGGCGACTGCCTGATCGTGCTGCTCAACTCCGACGCCTCGGTGCGACGGCTCAAGGGGCCCGACCGGCCCCTGCAGAGCCAGGACGACCGAGCCGCCGTCCTGGCCGGCCTCGACTGCGTCGACCAGGTGATCATCTTCGACGAGGACACCCCGGTCGAGGCCCTCGAACGACTTCGCCCCGGCCTGTTCGCCAAGGGGGCCGACTACGCCGTAGCCGACCTACCCGAGGCCCACGTCCTGTCCCGCTGGGGTGGCGAAGCCGTCGTCCTGCCCTACCTGCAGGGGCGTTCCACCACCCGTCTCATCGAGGAGGCCATCCGCCGTGCACCCTGATCCGAAGCAGTGGACCGTCGTCGTCACCGGAGGCTCCTCGGGGCTGGGGGCGGCCGTGGCCGAGCGCCTGGGGTCGGCTGGAGCCACGCCCGTGGTCCTCGACCGCCGGCCGCCGGCCCCCGGCCTGGCCTACGAGCAGGTCGACCTGGCCGACAGCAAGGACGCCGAGGAAGCGGTGCGCCGAGTGGCCGAGGAACACGGCGGTCTCGAGGGGGTGGTCACCTGCGCCGGCATCGACGTGCCCGGCGCCCTGGGTGAGCTGCCCACCGAGACCTGGGAGCGCATCGTCGCCGTCAACCTGTTGGGCACCGCCGCGGTGGTGCGGGCCGCGCTGCCCCACGTGGAGCTCGCCGGCGGGCGCATCGTGACCGTGGCCTCGACCCTCGGCCACCGGGCCGTGGGCGACGCCACTGCCTACTGCGCCTCGAAGTTCGCTGTGGTCGGCTTCACCCGGGCGCTCATGGCCGAGCTCAAGGGTCGGGTGGGCGTGACCCTGCTCACGCCCGGGGGCATGCACACCGGGTTCTTCGACGAGCGCGAGGAGCAGTACCGCCCCGGCCCCGACGCCCGGCTGTGCCAGGCCGGCGATGTGGCCGCCGCCGTGGTCTTCGCCCTGTCCCAACCCGAGGGCTGCGACGTCAAGGAGCTGGTGGTGGCCCACACCACCGAGACCTCCTGGCCCTGACCGGCCGGTGGCGGGCCGCTACTGCAGGAGGTCCCCCACCACGGCGCACGGTGGAGGCGGCATGATCACCAGGCGGGTGGCCTCGTGGTCACAGCGGGGACAGGGATCGACGTGGCGGCGGGAGCTGAGCCAGCGGGTGCGGGCGTCGTCGAGGGCCACCCGGAAGGCCCCCGTCTCGGTCTCCTCCTCCCAGCTGAAGTACGGCTGCCAGCGGCACGAGACGGCGTAGGTGGGGTCGGCGCCCTTGGGCATCCGGCAGAACTGCATGAGGGCGGGATCGAGCAACCAGATGCTGTTGCAGGTCTCCACGCGCTCCATCTCGGCGACGTTACGCTACCGCCGCCCCGGCGTGCACCCCCGCTACGCCCCCTACGAGCGACGGGGTCAGGGCGCAGGGGTGGCCAGGCGCGCGGCCAGCGCCCGGAAGGCGTGGCCCCGGTGGGACAGGGCGTTCTTCTCCGCCCGGGTGAGCTCGGCCAGGGTGCGGCCGTCGCCGGCGTCGGGCACGAACACCGGGTCGTAGCCGAAGCCGCCGCTTCCCCGCCTGGACCCGGCGATACGGCCCTCGCAGGTCCCCTCGGCCGCCACCGTGCGTCCGTCGGGGAAGGCCACCAGGGCCACGGTCCGCCACCGGGCCCGGCGGTCGACCACCCCGGCCAACTCCTCCAACAGCTTGGCCATGTTGTCGTCGAAGGTGGCGGCCTCGCCGGCGTAGCGGGCGGTGCGCAGCCCCGGCGCGCCGTCGAGGGCGAACACCTCGAGCCCGGTGTCGTCGGCCACGGCCGCCTCGCCGGTGGCGCCCACCACGGCCCGGGCCTTGATGGCGGCGTTGGCCTCGAGGCTGTCGCCGTCCTCCTCGGGCTCGGCCAGACCGGCGGGACGAGCCACCAGTTCCAGGTCGTGCAGGCCTCCGGCTCCACGCAGGACCGTGGTCAGCTCAGCGGCTTTGCCCGGGTTGCCGGTGGCCAGGACCAGTCTCACTGCGGGGACTCAACGCTTCTGGTTGCAAAAAGGGGCCGGGATGCCCCCGTTTCCGCCACCAGAACGAGCGGGTGTCACCGGGGAGGGGGTGGGGTGGCCAGCACCTCGGCCTGCAGGGCCAGGAGCTGGGTGATCCCTCCCGAGGCCAGGTCGAGCAGGCGGTCGAGCTCGGGTCGGGCAAAGGCCAGGCCCTCGGCCGTGCCCTGCACCTCCACGAAGCGCCCGGCGCCGGTCATGACCACGTTCATGTCGACGCCGGCGCCGGCATCCTCGACGTAGTCGAGGTCGAGGACGGGCATGCCGGCCACGATGCCGACCGACACGGCCGCACACGGCTCGGTGATGGGCTGGGCGGGCAAGCGACCGGCGGCCACGACCCGGCTGAGGGCGTCATGAAGGGCGACATAGGCACCGCAGATCGACGCCGTGCGGGTGCCGCCGTCGGCCTGGAGCACGTCGCAGTCGACGATGACCTGGACCTCGGGCATGGCGGCGAGGTCGGTGACCGAGCGCAGCGAACGACCGATCAGGCGCTGGATCTCCTGGGTGCGCCCGCTCTGGCGGCCCTTGGCCGCCTCCCGGGGAACCCGCTCGGAGGTGGAGCCGGGCAGCAGCGAGTACTCGGCCGTGACCCAGCCCTTGCCGGAGCCCCGCAGCCAGCGGGGGACGTCGGCGCCGATGGAGGCCGTGCACAGCACCCGGGTCCGCCCGAAGCACACCAGGACCGACCCGGCCGGCAGCTCGGTGTGGTCGCGCTCGAAGGTGACCGGGCGCAGCTGGTCGTCGGCCCGCCCGTCGTGGCGGCGGCCGGGCCCGGGGGCGGTGGCTGTAGTGGTCGTCGTCATCCTCTGACCTCATAGCGTTGGCCGACGGCAGCCACGTCGACGGGCAGGCCGAAGGCGGCGCTGGCGTCGGCTCGGGAGCGGTCGGCGTCGACCCCAGGCTGAAGATGGGTGATGACCAGGTGGTGGACACCGGCTGCCCGGGCCGATGCCCCCGCCTGGGTGGCGGTGAGGTGCTGCACCCGTCGCTCGGCGTCGGGGGCCAGCGAGGCCTCACAGAGGGCCAGGTCCAGGCCTCGCCCCAGCTCCGAGAGCGACCAGCCCGGCCCGGTGTCGGCCGAGTAGCCCAGGCTGGCACCGGTGGCGTCCTCGATTCGCACGGCCAGGGTCTCGGGCGGGTGGTCGGTGCGCGAGAACGACAGACGCAGGGTGCCCACCTGGGCGGTGCTGCCGGTGTGGACCTCGGTCCAGTCGAACGCCGGCTCGAGGCGGCCATTGACCTCGGCGGCCAGGCGCCTGACCTCGGGCGGGGAGAACACAGCCACGCCCGTGCGGGGCCGGAGGTAGCGGACCACGTTGTGGTAGGGCAGCACGTCGACCCAGTGGTCGGGGTGGGAATGGGTGAGGACCACGGCGTCGAGGGTGTCGAGGTCGAGGTGGCGCTGGAGGTTGGCCAGGGTGCCGGGGCCGGCGTCGAGCCACACCGAGGTGCCCCCGCTCTCGACCAGGTAGCCCGAGCAGGCGCCGCCGGGGCCGGCGTAGGAGCCGTCGCAGCCGAGGACCGTGAGGGCCAGGGTCACCAGCTGACCTGCTCGACCGCGCCCAGCTCGGGGCCGAGCATCTGGCGGCCGAGCGCCTCGAACCAGGCCACGTCGCCCGACGACAGGAACCGGTGGCGGCCGGCCCCGCCGGCCGGGTCACGGGCCAGGCCCGAGGCGCCGAGCAGCGAGCGCAGCTCGAACGCCGTCTCGTCGGCCGAGGACACCAGCACCACATCTCGGCCGACCACGTCGCTGATGGTACGGGCGAGGAAGGGGTAGTGGGTGCATCCGAGCAGCAGGGTGTCGACCTGGGCCGCCTGCACCGGTGCCAGGAGGCGCTCGGCCAGGACGTGGACCTGGTCGGAGGCGGTGTCACCCCGCTCCACGAACTCGACGAAGCCGGGGCAGGCGGCGCAGGTGAGGGCCACGTCGGCGCCCGTGGCGGCCACGGCCCGCTGGTAGGCGCCCGAGGCGATGGTCCCCACGGTGGCGATGACCCCCACCCGGCGGTTGCGGGTGGCCGACACCAGGGCCCGCACCCCGGGCTCGATCACGCCCAGCACCGGCACGTCGACCTCGTCGCGCAGGTCGTCGAGGGCGGCGGCCGACGCCGTGTTGCAGGCCACGACCAGGCACTTGGCCCGGTGACGGTCGAGGAGGAAGCAGGAGATCTGGCGGGCGAAGTCGCGAACCTCGTCGAGCGGGCGAGGCCCGTAGGGGTAGCGGGCGGTGTCGCCCAGGTAGACCACGTGCTCGGCGGGCAGCAGGTCGATCACGGCCCGGGCCACGGTGAGCCCCCCGAAGCCGCTGTCGAAGATCCCAAGGGGACCGAGGGCGCTCAGGGGGACTCCGGCTCGTCGTCGCGCCGGTCGCCCCTCGCCACCTTGACGTCGAGCCCGGCGTCGGCCAGGAAGCCGAGCGTTCGCTGCGGGAAGGGGATCTCGATGCCAGCCCCGTCGAAGGCCGCCTTGACGGCCATGGCCACGCCCGAGCGCACCCGCCACATGGTGGCGATGTCGGGCGAGTGCCACCACCGTAGGGCGAAGTCGATGCTGGACTCCCCGAACTCCTCGACCCAGGCCTCGGGCGGGGGCTGGGACCGCACACCGTCGACCGAAGCAGCCGCCCGCAGCAGCACCTGCTGGGCCGTCTCGAGGTCGGTGCCGTAGGCGACACCCACCTCCAGGGTCGTGCGACGAGTTCCCTTGGCGGTGAAGTTGGTGATAGCGGCGTTGAGCACCTGAGAGCAGGGGATCAGCACCTTCTCGCCGTCGTAGCTGCGCAGCACGACGGTGCGGAAGTTGACGTCCTCGACGGTGCCCTCGATCTCGTTGGTGGCGATCTGGTCTCCCAGGCGAAACGGCCGCCGGGACTGGAGCAGCACGCTGGCGAAGACGTTCTCGAGGATCGACTGGGCGGCGAAGGCCAGGGCCAGGCCGCCGATCCCGAGGGCGCCGAGCAGCGGGGCCAGGCGGACACCGAGAACCTGGAGGGAGTAGACCAGACCCACGACCACCACCAGCGAGGCGAGGACTCGAGCGATGAGCCGGGCCGCCTGGCCACCGCCCTCCCCCCGCTCCACCAACCGCCTCACCAGTCGCTGCACCAACCGCGCCAGCACGATGGCACCGAGGAGGATGGCGCCGGCGCTGACCCAGTCGCCGGCAGTCAACCCCTCGAGCGCCTCGACCAGCTCTTCTTCGGCTTCGGGCTCGACGGGCACGGCCAGGACCAGTCGGGTGAGGTCGATCACCGGGCCATGTTCGCACCCAACACCCGGTTCTGACCCCATCAGCGGTGGTGATCGCAAACCGCTGGCGGGGTCGGAACCGGGTTAGGACCCCGAACTACTGCACCGTGAGCTCGGCCACCATCCCCTGGGTGAAGTGAGGTGGGCCGCCGGGAACGTCGGGCGGCCCGTCGGGAGGGGTGGGCGCGGCCAGCACGTCGCGGTAGGCCTGAGGATCGGCACCGGTGGGGATGGCGCAGATCATCAGGTAGCGACCGGGGTCCTCGACGGTGAGGTCGCCCTCCACGACCATGCCGTCCTCACCGGGGAAGGCCAAGGAGACGCCGACCGGCGCTCCGGTCACCATGCCCACCTCCTCTTGCGGAAGGGCCAGGAGCTCCGACACGGGCCGCTCCTCGTCGTCGGGGAGCTTGAACAACACGATCTCGTGGACCTCTCCCTCTGAGTCGTTGCTGAAGGCGATGGTGCTGCCGAGGCCATCCGCCCAGCGGGGGTAGCGCACCCGCCCGCTGGCGACCAAGGTGCACCGGCACAGGTATCGAGCTCCTCGCCCCGGCCCTGGACCCTCCCTGCCCTCCTGGCAACGGACCGCCAGGGCCGCAGGCACGACCGGTCGTCGTCGTCGTCAGGTGTCCACATCGAACGTGGCCATGACGTAGCCCAGGTCCAGGCGACAATCGTCGCCCACCGAGGCCGCGGATGCGCCAAACAGCTGGACCAGACCGACCCGGGCGTCGTCCCAGCGGCCGGCGGCCTGGAGCCCCGCACGAGCCGCCATGACCGGCGCCGCTCGGGTCTCGAACAGCTCGACGGCGGCCTCCGGCGAAGGAAAGCGGGCGGAGACCGTCCGCTCCTCGAAGCCGAGTTGCACCGGGAGCCCGGCGAAGATCCGCTCCAACTCGCCCCTCGACGCCCAATCGCGAGGGGAGGGCACAGCAGGAGGAGGGACCGGGAAGTGGCTCACCAAGACGCTGGTCATGCGGTCGAACAAGCCGTCGGTGGCCCAGGCCGTCAAACCGATCCGGCCTCCCGGGCGGCACACCCTGACCAGGCCCGCGGCCATCCCCGGTTGGTCGCTGGCGAACATGGCCCCGAAGGAGGACAGCACTCGATCGAAGCTGGCGTCGGGCACGCTCATGGCCTCCATGTCGCCCTCCTGCCACTCCACCCCGAGGCCGGCGGCGGCCGACCGGTGGCCCGCCTCGGCCAGGAGCGCAGGCGTGGCGTCGAGGCCGACGACCCGCTTGGCCCCGGCCCGAGCCGCAGCCAGAGCCGTGTTGCCGGTACCGGTGGCGACGTCAAGGACGTCGAGTCCGGCGACGCCGATCCGTTCGACCAGCTCGACGCCGGCATCAGCGAAGAGGTCACCCACGCTGGCGTAGTCACCTGACGACCACATCCGGCGGGTGGACTCGAGGCGCTCGGGGTCCACGTCGCTCAGAAGTAGATGAGGCGGTTGGCCCGCTCGACCACGTCGTCGAGGTCGTCGGTCCACGCCCCGGTGGAGAGGTACTTCCAGCCGCCGTCGGCCACCAGCGCCACCATGGTGGCCTCCTCGAGCTGCTCGGCGCCCTTGGCCGCGGCGGCCACGGCCGAGCCGGCCGAGATGCCGGCGAAGACGCCCACGTCGGTCAGGCGCCGGGTCCACTCGATCGACTCCCGGGCCCGCACGATCATCTTGCGGTCGAGCAGCTCAGGTCCGTCGTTGTCGGTGAACACCGGAGGCACGAACCCGTCGTCGAGATTGCGCAACCCGTCGACGGTCTCCCCCGACGGCGGCTCCACGGCCCAGATCTGCACCGCCGGGTTGCGTTCCTTGAGGAAGCGGCCCACTCCCATGAGGGTGCCGGCGGTACCCAGGCCGGCCACGAAGTGGGTGATCTCGGGACAGTCCCGCCAGATCTCGGGGCCGGTGCCCTCGTAGTGGGCCTTGGGGTTGGCCGGGTTGGCGTACTGGTAGGGGAAGAACCACTCGGGATGCTCACCGGCCAGGGCCTGGGCCGCCCGCAGGGCGCCGTTGGAGCCCTCGGAGCCGGGCGAGGAGATGATCTCGGCCCCCCACACCTCGAGCATCTGGCGGCGCTCGGTGGAGACGTTCTCGGGCAGGACGACGGTGAGGTGGTAGCCCCGGACCCGGCAGATCAGGGCCAGGGCGATGCCGGTGTTGCCCGACGAGGACTCCAGCACCACCGAGCCCGGCCCCAAGCGACCCTCCTTCTCGGCCTCTTCGATCATGGCCTTGGCTGCCCGGTCCTTGACCGACCCGCCCGGGTTCTGGCCCTCGAGCTTGGCCAGGATGCGCACGGACGGCTTGGGGCTGAGGGCCGAGACGTCGACCATCGGCGTGTTGCCGATCAGGTCGAGGACCGAGTCGAACGGGGGCACCCGGGCCGGGACCTCAGCCCGCCCCGCCGGCCACGGCAGGCACGATGGAGAGCTTGGCCCCAGACGTCACCGGGGTGTCGAGACCCCCCAGGTAGCGCACATCCTCGTCGTCGAGGTACACGTTCACGAAACGGTGCAGGCCGCCGTCGGGCGCCTTCAGGTGGCTCGACGTGCCCGGGAACTGGCGGACCACGTCGTCGACCACCTCCCCGACGGTGCCTCCCTCGGCGGAGATCTCCGAGAGGCCGCCGGCGTGGGTGCGCAGGATGGTGGGAAGGCGAACGCTGACCGACACGTGATTCCCTCACTCATAGGTGTTCGGGTGATGACCGAGCAAAAGTTGACTGAACCGCTGGGGATTCTACCCATCCGACCTAGTCACCGGACAGGACGATGGGCTCCTCGACCACGGCGCCTTCAGTGATGCGGTAGGCACGGGCCTCGGGCTCGGGCTGGCGCAGCGAGACGATGAGGAAGTGCCAGCTGGCGAGCAGGGCCGCCCGCTCCACGTCGGTGGGCGAGGGGTAGGCGTCGGTGTGGGTGTGGGAGTGCATGACGCCGAGGATCTCCCGGCCGTCCCCGTCGTCGTCGAGCCGGCGCTCCAGCCGGCCGATGACGAGGCCGTCGATGGCGTAGGTGCGGGCCGAGCGGTCGGCGTTGGCGCAGGGCCAGAAGCGCTCCACGGCGCCTCCCGGCAGGCCGCTCAACAACCCGCACGCCTCCTCGGGCAGACATCGGTAGCTGTGCTGCAGCATCTCGAGCCACTGCTGGCGGCGGAGGTGCAACACCACGGCGAGGGTAGTCTCGCCGGGTGGCGAAAGGTCCGGCCGACGGTCGCCAGGTGGTGGCCAGCAACCGGCGGGCCCGCTACGACTACGACATCCTCGACACCTACGAGGCCGGCATCGTGCTCCAGGGCAGCGAGGTCAAGTCGCTGCGGGCGGCCAAGGTGCAACTGGCCGACGGCTACGCCCACATCACCGGCGGCGAGGCCTTTTTGAAGGCCGTCCACATCGCTCCGTACTCCTACTCCTCAGGCTTCGGCGGCCACGACCCCGAACGCGAGCGCAAGCTCTTGCTGCGCCGTTCCCAGATCGACGCCATCCGCCGCCGGGTGGAGACCGACCACCTCACCCTCGTCCCGCTGTCGCTGTACTTCCGCGACGGCCGGGCCAAGATCGAGATCGCCCTGGCCCGGGGGCGCAAGCGCCACGACAAGCGCCGCGCCATCGCCGCCCGAGACGCCCGAAGGGACGTCGACCGGGCCATGGCCGGGGATCGGCACCGGTAGGGGGAGCGGGGAGGCGGACGGGTAGACTGAGCGGACCCAGTTCATGGGGGTGATCGGTTTCGACTTCGGTCGTCGAGACCAGTGAAGCGAGCCGTGGTCCCCGGATCCACGTAAAAGAGTCGGGAACATCAATAATTGCCAATTCAGACAGCAATCTCGCACTCGCTGCGTAAGTAGCGATTGCGGCGTCTTCCCGCTCTCGGCCCCGTGGGGCGGAACCGGACGTCATCAAGCGGGGCTCACCTCTCAGTAGGGTCAGCGGACCGGGAGGGACATTGAGCTGACTACGGCGGTCGCCGAGTGCCGGTGACGTGCGACCGCCCGACAATCTCCACCGGCTGCGCTCGGAGAAGCCTGGTTGAGAAGCTGAAGGACGCGGGTTCG
>JAUJLZ010000168.1 GCA_030447125.1 Acidimicrobiales bacterium | reverse complement strand
GGATGCAGCGGGTCACGAGCGCAGGCCGGCCAGGACCTCGCTGGCGGCCAGGTCCCGATCTGCCGTCGCCGGCGTGGTGGCGGGCGCGGCCAGGGCGAAGGAGGCCACGGCGTCGATGGCCCCGAGCAGCTCGCGTAGCTCGCGAGGCGGGGGGAAGTACTCGGCCTCGGCGGTGTAGGCCACCTCTTCGACGCCCTCGGCGGGGTCGAGGCGGGCGATGACGGAGCGGACCAGCTCCTCGGGGGCGGAGGCGCCGGCGGTGACCCCGACGGTGCCGGTGAGATTGCCGGGCAGCTCGTCGGGACCGTTGACCCGCAGCACCCGGGTGCAGCCGGCGGCGGTCGCCACCTTCTCCAGGGCCACGGTGTTGGACGAGTTGGCCGAGCCGATGACCACCACGGCGTCACAGCGCTCGGCGATCTGAACAAGGGCCGACTGGCGGTTGGTGGTGGCGAAGCACAGGTCGCTGCGCCCGGGCATCCACAGCTCGGGGAACCGCTGGCGGGTGGCGTCGAGCACCCCGGCCCAGTCGTGGTGGCTGAGCGTGGTCTGGGCCAGCAGGGCGACGGGTTGGCCGGTGACGGGCAGGGCAGCCACGTCGGCCTCGTCCTCCACCAGGTGGATGGACTCGGGCGCCACCGCCATGGTCCCCACCGCCTCGTCGTGGCCCTCGTGGCCCACGTAGACCACGGCATAGCCCTTGCCGGTGCGGACCTTGACCTCGTGGTGGACCTTGGTGACCAGCGGGCACACGGCGTTGACCATGTAGCCCCCGTGCTCGGTCGCGGCCTTGACCACCTCGGGGGAGGAGCCATGGGCCGAGAGCATCACCGGCGCACCGGGAGGGACCTCGGCGATGTCGTCGACGAAGACCACGCCGAGGTCACGGAAGCGCTCGACCACCAGGCGGTTGTGGACGATCTCGTGGTAGCAGTACACGGGCGGCTCGAAGGCCCGGACCATCCAGGCCAGGGCCTTGATGGCCATCTCCACGCCGGCGCAGAACCCCCGGGGGGCAGCCAGCAACACCCGCTCGACGTCCACGGATCTACGGTAGCGGGATGGCAGCGCCGATCCTGGGGGCGAATCCGGCGGGTCCGGCGGCGCAGCGGTGGGCTGAGGCACTCGAGGCCTGGGCCATCCCGCCAGAGATCCTCGCTGGCGCCCCGGAGTCCCCGTGGTCGTTCCCCCAGGCGCTCTTCGCCCGGGTGGCGGCCCGGGCCCTGGCCCGCCCGTCGACCCCGTCCCGGCTCCGGGCGCTAGAGGCGCTCCCCGACGGAGGCGATGTGCTCGACGTGGGCGTGGGTGGAGGGGGCGCCAGCCTGCCCCTGGCGCCCCCGGCGGCGCGCCTGGTGGGCGTCGACCAGAGCGCCGACATGCTCGAGAGCTTCGCCATTGCCGCCGAGGCCCGGGGAGTGGCCCACGAGGAGGTCCAGGGGAGCTGGCCCGACGTCTCGGCACAGGTGGTGCCGGCCGACGTGGTCGTGTGCCATCACGTGGCCTACAACGTGGCCGACCTGGTCCCCTTCGTGGCCGCACTCACTGCCCGCGCCCGGCGCCGGGTGGTGCTGGAGCTCACGGCCCAACACCCCCAGACCAGCTCGAACCCGCTCTGGCTCGAGCTCCACGGGGTCGGGCGGCCCACGTCGCCCACCGCCGATGACGCCATCGCCGTCCTCGACGAGATGGGGCTCACGGTGGGAGTGGAGCGCTTCGAGCGGTCGGTGGACCACGGCGAGGAGGAGCTGGCCCACGTCGTGCCCTTCGTGCGCCGCCAGCTCTGCCTCGGGCCCGAGCGGGACGCCGAGGTCGAGGCGCTCCTGCGCCGCCACGGCCGGGCCAGCGTGGGCCACGCCGTCACCCTCTGGTGGGACTGCGCCTGAGGCGACGTTCGGCCCCTGAACGACCGGCGACGCCTATCCTTGACCGGTGACCCCGCCCCGCATCGTCGCCGTCGCGCCCGGGTCGCCGGCCGAGCGGGCCGGGCTGCACCCCGGCGACGAGATCGTCTCCCTGGCCGGCCGGGTCCCTCGAGACGTCATCGAGTGGCAGCTCCTGGTCGACGAGGCCGATCCCGAGCTGGAGGTGCGCCGGGGCGGGCTCGACCGCACCATCGTGGTGGCCAAGGCTGCCGGCGCGGCCTTGGGGGCGGAGGTGCACTCGGCGTTGTTCGACCAGGTCCGCACCTGCGACAACCACTGCGAGTTCTGCTTCATCTACCAGCTCCCGCCCGGCCTGCGCCCCAGCCTGTACCAAAAGGACGACGACTACCGCCTGAGCTTCCTCTACGGGAACTTCACCACCTTGACCCGATTCACGGAGGTCGACTTGGAGCGGGTGGTCACCGAGGGGCTGAGCCCCCTCAACGTGAGCATCCACGCCACCGATCCCGAGGTGCGCTCCCGCATGCTGCGCAACCGACGGGGTGCCACCAGCCTGCGCTGGCTGCGGGCCCTGCTCGACCACGGGGTGGCCGTGCACGGCCAGGTGGTGGTGTGCCCGGGGGTCAACGACGGCGACGTCCTGGAGGACACCTTCGTCGGGGTGCTCGACGAGTACCCCGAGCTGGCCTCGCTGTGCGTGGTGCCCCTCGGGGTGAGCCGCTGGTCGAACGAGGCGACCATGCGCCCCCACAACCGCTCCGAAGCCGAGGCGGTGGTGGAGGCGGTGGAGGACTGGCAGGCCCTGTACCTGCGCCTGTTGGGCCGGCGCCTGGCCTTTGCCGGCGACGAGTACTACCTGCTGGCCGGCCGCCCCTTCCCCTCCGCTGAGGCCTACGAGGGCTTCGCCATGCACGAGGACGGCGTGGGCATGGCCCGCACCTTCGAGTCCGAGCTGCTGGGGGCAAGGGAGGAGGCGACGGGCACCCGCCCCGGCTTCTTCGCCTGGGTGGACGGGGCTCCTGGCGAGGGCTACCGGGCGCCTCGGGTGGATGCATCCGTTTCCGGGCCGGCGCCCACCCCCGGGCCGGCGCCCACCCCCGTCGCTCTCTCATCCCGTCCCCGCCACCGTCCGGTGGCCATCCTCACCGGCACCTACGGCGCCCGGGTGCTCGAGCCGCTCGTGGGTTCGCTGGGACACGAGGACCTGCGGGTCATACCCGTGGAGAACCGGTTCTTCGGGGGCAACATCGGCGTCACCGGGCTCCTGGTGGGCGAGGACCTGGCCCGGGTGCTGGCCGACGAGCCCGTCGGCCACCGCTACCTGCTGCCCGACGTGTGCCTGTCCCAGGGGCGCTTCCTCGACGGCACCAGCCCGGCGGAGCTGCCCCGTCCCGTCGAGGTCATCCCCGCCGACGGCCTGTCCCTGCGCCGGGCCCTCGGCCTCGGGTCCCAGGTCCACGGCCCACGCTGTCCCGAGGCTCTGATCGGGGCGGGCGCGTGAGCGCCCTGCCCACCGTGGCCGTGGTGGGGCGCCCCAACGTGGGCAAGTCCACCCTGCTCAACCGCATCGTGGGGCGCCGGGAGGCCATCGTCGAGGAGCGGCCCGGTGTCACCCGCGACCGCAAGGCGGTGGAGGCCGAGTGGTGCGGGCGGAGCTTCACCATCGTCGACACCGGGGGGTGGCAGGCCGGCGGGGGAAGCCTTGACGCCCAGGTCAGCGCCCAGGCCGAGCGGGCGTGGAAGTCCGCCGATGTCGTGTTGTTGGTGGTCGACGTCACCGTGGGCCTCTCGCCCGAGGACACCCAGGTGGCCAACCAGGTCAGGGGCGGTCGGGCCCCGGTGCTGGTGGTGGCCAACAAGGTCGACGGCGAGACCCGCGAGCCTGACATCTGGGAGTTCGTCCGCCTGGGCCTGGGCGACCCGTGGCCGGTGAGCGCCCTGCACGGGCGGGGCACGGGCGACCTGCTCGACGATGTGGTGGCTCGCTTGCCCCCCGAACCCGGGAACGGGGACGCCGAGGCCACGGTCAGCGGCGGCTCGGCCGAGGAGGAGCGCGTCCCCGGGGTGGCCATCGTGGGCCGGCCCAACGTGGGCAAGTCGACCCTGTTCAACCGCCTGATCGGCGACGAGCGGGCCGTGGTCCACGACTTGGCGGGCACGACACGAGACAGCATCGACACCGAGATCGAGACCCCCGAGGGTCGCCTGCGCTTCATCGACACGGCGGGGATGCGCCGGCGCTCACGCATCGACCGGGGCACCGAGTACTACTCCCTGGTGCGGGCCCTGCAGGCCGTCGACAACGCCGATCTGGCCGTGCTCGTCATCGACGCCAACGAGGGGGTGACGCACCAGGACCAGCGCCTGGCCGAGCGCATCGACGCCGCCGGCTGTCCCACGGTCATCCTCATGAACAAGTGGGAGACCCTCGACGCCGAGGAGCGGGCCGACGTCACCGCCCAGGTGGCCGATCGCCTGCACTTCCTGGCCACCTCACCCGTGATCAAGGGCAGTGCCCTGACCGGCAGGTCCATCCACAAGTTGGTGCCGGCGCTGAGCCAGGCCGTCGACGCCTACCGCCGCCGCGTCCCCACCCGAGAGCTCAACCAGGTGGTGCAGGCGGCCCAGGTGGCCCACCCGTCGCCCGTCGGGCGGGTGCTCTACGCCACCCAGGGGGCGACCGAGCCCCCCACCTTCACCCTGTTCACCAACCGGGACCTGGCCCCGACCTACCTGCGCTACCTGGAGCGCTCGATCCGGGAGCACTTCGAGTTCGGCAACACGCCGCTCAAGCTGCGGGTGCGGCGCCGGTGAGGAGCTCTCGGCCCCCACGGAGCGCACCCAGTGCGTCCGCCGTAACACCCTCGGAGCGTCCGGGTATACGCTCGCCACGATCATGATCGAGCGCCCGATCCTCGGGATCGTCGCCG
>JAUJLZ010000167.1 GCA_030447125.1 Acidimicrobiales bacterium | reverse complement strand
CCAGTGGCCGGGAGTGGCTGGCCCGTGGCGGCCGACGTCCGCCTGCGCACCGTCGTCTCGTCCCCCTCGTCGGGCTGGGTCGGCCCCGCCGGCGACGGCGCCGGGCGCCTGGAGGCCCGCCGGGTGGAGGTGGTGGCCGCCGGCCGGGGAGCGTCGGCTCGGGAGCGTCGGGTGGCCCTGTGGCTGCCCGGTCCCCACGGTGGAGTGGCGCCGGCTGACCCAGGTCCGACCCCCCTCCGTTCTTTGTCGCGTTAGTGCTGTCCCCGGGTGGTCAAGGCGACAAAGAACGATGGGGGGCAGTGAAGGGGAACGGTGACCGTCGCTGCGGGGAGGCGCCGGTGCGCACGTTGGTGGTGTGGTGCCCCGACTGGCCGGTGGTGGCCGCCGGTCGGGAGGTCGATGCCCCGGTGGCGGTGATGGCCGCCCGGGCGGGGGCACGGGCTCGGGTGGTGGCCTGCTCAGCCGAGGCCCGGGCCCAGGGCGTGCGCCGGGGCCTGCGCCGGCGGGAGGCGGAGGGACGCTGTCCCGGCCTGGAGGTGATCGTCGCCGACGTCGACGGCGAGGCCCGGGCCTTCGAGGCCGTGGCTGGCGCCGTGGCGTCGCTCACCCCTCGGGTGGAGGTGCTGCGACCCGGCGCCCTGGCCCTGCCCACCCGAGGGCCGTCGCGCTACTTCGGTGGCGACACCGCCCTGGCCACCCGGGTCACCATGCTGGCCGACGCCGCTCTGGCGGGGAGGGCCCAGTGCCGGGTGGGCGTGGCCGACGGGCTCTTTGCCGCCGTGCTGGCCGCCCGCCGAGGACTGGTGGTCGAGCCCGGGGGCAGTGCCGCCTTCCTGGCCCCCCTGCCGGTGGCTGCTCTCGACCAGGCCGACCCGATGGCCGGGCTGACGGTCGATCCGACGGCCGGACTGACCGAGTTGGTCGGCCTGTTCCGGCGGCTGGGGCTGCGCACCCTGGGTGACGTGGCTGCCGTCCCCCCGGCCGCTCTGGCCGGGCGCTTCGGTCCCGCCGGTGCTCGGGTCTCCCGGCTGTGTCGGGGTCTCGACGACCGTCCACCGCGGTCGCGGGTCCCACCTCCCGACCTCAGCGTGGCCGTCGAGCTCGACCCTCCCGCCGACCAGGTGGAGTCCGCCGCCTTTGTGGCCCGCACCCTGGCCGGGGAGCTGGCCGAGCGCTTGGCCGTTCGGGGGCTGGCCTGTGCCCGGGTGTGCATCGAAGCCGAGACCGAGCACGGCGAGACCTTGTCACGACGGTGGCGTACCGAGGGCCTGGCCCTGGCCCCGGCCCTGGTGGAGCGCACCCGCTGGCAGCTAGACGGGTGGTGCAACGGGACGGTGCTGGCGTCCGACGGGGGCCGACCGAGCGCGGGGATCATCGGGCTGCGCCTGGTGCCCGAGGAGGTCACGGCCGACCGGGGCCGCCAGCTCGGCTTCTGGGGTGGGGCCACGGCGGCTGACGAGCGAGCGGCTCGGGGGATCGCCCGGCTGCAGGGGCTGGTGGGCCCCGAGGTGGTGACCGTGCCCCGGCGCCGAGGAGGACGGGGTCCGGGCGATCAGGTGGTCCTGGTGGCGGCCCACGCAAACGTCCTCAGGGAAGCGGGGCAAGGGGGAGATGAGCTGGTGGGCGACAAGACTTCCGGCCCCTGGCCGGGGCGGCTCCCGTCCCCCACCCCCACCCTCATCCACGAGAACGCCATGTTGGTGGAGGTGGTGGCGGGCAGCGGCGAGGGGGTCGCCGTCACCGGCCGAGGCCTGATCACCGCCGCCCCACTGCGGGTGTCGTTGGCTGGCGGGCCCTGGGTCGAGGTGGTGGCCTGGGCCGGTCCCTGGCCCGTGGACGAGCGGTGGTGGGACCCAGCGAAGCGCTGCCGTCGGGCTCGCATCCAAGTCGTCACCACCGGAGGCGACGCCCACCTCCTGGCCCTGGCCGACGGTCGCTGGATCCTGGAGGCGACCTACGACTGACGGATCAGCTCCAATCGCCGGCAGGTGCGGCCGAAGGGAGAAAACGGAGGCCAGAAGGAGCGGGATCGTCGGCAGGTGCGGCCGGGGAGAGGGAAAGGTCACCGGAAGGAGAGGGCTCGGCGAGGTCCGCCCTGGCCTGGGGCTCCTGCGAGTCGCGAGCTCCCAGATCGTCGAGCACCAACTCGATCAGGGCCAAGCGGTCGTCGACATCGAGGCCGAGCTGGCCCAACACCTGGCCCAGGTCGGCGACGTGGCGCTCGGTCGAGGCTCGAAGCCGGGACTGGGTGGCCACCTGTTCGGTCAGCACGCTCAGGGCCTTCTCCAACTGGGCCACCTGGTGGGCCAGGCTCTCAAGCGTGGGCGCCGTACCGTTGGTGGCAGCACGGGCGGGGGCGGGCTCGACACCGTTTCCGGTTGCGCCGTTGACATGAGTGCCGTTGACATGAGTGCCGTTGGCGTGGGAATCGCTGACCGGGACCTCGTTGGGGACTGCTGCGCTGGCACCGATGAGCTGGAGCCCACCCTTGGTGTCATAGCTGGGCCGACCAGGGGCGTCGAGCCTTGGGCCTCGCTTCCACACCGACTCACAGCCCGCCTCGAACCGCCCGGGGCAGACCGTGCCGCAATCAGGACAGGAGCACGACGTCCGGCCAGCCACCATGGGGTGGCTGCACAGGGACTCGATCTCGAGGCCGAACTCGTGGCACCAACCCATCGCACCATGATAGGGCCTGCCACCGACACTCCCCGACCCCTCCGGCTATTCGACCGTCCGGCCGGACCGGGGCGACCTTGAACGGTACGCTCGGGCCGGTGATGACCAGCAGCGACTCGGGCCAACTCGACGTCCGCGACTACCTCGCCCTCGTCCAGCGTCGCAAGCTCACCATCCTGGTGACGGTGGTGGTCGTGGTCGCCAGCGCGCTGGCTGTCTCCTTCGTGCAGACCCCGGTGTACCAAGCCACCGCCCAAGTGGTGTTCGAGGTCCGCACCACGGAGGCCCTCCTCGCGCCCCAGGGAGGGGTCATCGGCCCCCAGGTCGCCACCGAGATCCAGGTGATGCAGTCCCGCTCGGTGCGAGAGGCGGTGGCCCAGGAGCTGGGGGAGGAGCCGAGCGTGAGCGTGGCCCCGGTGAGTGAGACCCGGGTGGTGGCCATCACCGCGGAGAGCACGGTGCCGGCCGAAGCGGCGCGTACCGCCAACGTCTACGCCGAGACGTATATCGCCACTCGACGCGACCAACTGATCGCCGAGCTCCTGGCGGCCGGCGAGCAGGTGCAGATCAAGGTGGACGAGTTCGACCAGCAGCTCCAGGCGCTCGACCAACCCTTGGCCGACCTCGATGCCCAGATTGCCGCTGCTGACTCAGGATCCCGCCAGGCCCTCGTAGCCGAGCGGGCCCGGCTCGAACAGGAGACCAGGACCGAGCGCACCGGACTCCAGGCCCGCCGGGAGAGCTATGCCAACCAGCTCGACCAGCTCCAGTTGGCCCGCAACTTGACCGAGACCGGCGGCGTTCGGCTGGTGTCCAGGGCCATCGAGCCGAGCGAGCCGGTACGACCCACGCCCGCCCGCAACGGCCTCTTGGCCGTGGTGGTCGGGCTCATGCTCGGCGTGGGGTTCGCTTTCCTCCGCGAGAAGCTCGACGACACCGTAAAGAGCAAGGAGGAACTGGAACGGGCGACGGAAGGACTGGCCACCCTCGCCCTCATCCCGGTTTTGGCCGACTGGAAGGATCGCACCCGGCCCCAGGTGGTGTCGCTGGACGACCCGTCGTCGTCGATGGCCGAGGCCTACCGGTCGTTGCGTACCTCGGTCCAGTTCATCGGGCTACAGCACCCGGTGCAGGTCATCCAGATGACCAGTCCCAACGCCTCCGAGGGCAAGACCACGACCCTGGCCAACCTCGGGGTGGCGTTGGCGAACTCAGGGGCACGGGTGATCATCGTGTGCTGCGACCTCCGGCGCCCACGCGTGCACGAGTTCTTCGGCCTGACCAACACCACGGGGTTCACCTCGGTGCTCCTGGGCGAGATCCCCCTCTCGGCCTCGCTGCAGAGCGTGCCCGGCCAGAAGCGGCTGGCCCTGCTGGCCTCAGGCCCACCGCCCCCCAATCCTTCGGAGCTCCTCGCCTCGCAGCGGACGGCTGAGGTGCTGGCCGCCCTGCGGTCGGAGTGCGACGTGGTGTTGGTCGACAGCCCGCCTGTCCTGCCTGTCACCGACAGTCTGGTGCTCTCCCGGGCGGTCGACGCCACCATTCTGGTGGGCACCGCCGGGCGCACGACCAGCAAGGAGTACCACCGGGCGGTAGAGCTCCTGCGCCAGGTCGATGCCCCCCTGATCGGCTCCGTGCTCAACGGCGTCGACGAGGAAGGCCTGTACGGCTTCGGCTACGGCTACGGCTACTACCGTTCCGATGAGGAGATCGCGGCCAGCGATGCCGAGACGGCTAGACGCAACGGTGGTGATGGACAGGCCCCGAAGGGGGTCAAGGCCACGATCACGGCTGGCTCGTCCAAGCGCCGCTGGAACAGGGATCGTGCCGAAAGGCCGAGCGCAGTGAAGACTTCCCGGCCCTAGTTGTCACTGTCCACGTTGAGCAGGGCCACGGCAACCACCCCTTGAGGCCGCGTCGACGACGCTCGTCCTGCCAGTGCAGCTATTGCATCTGGTCGAAAGGTTGGCCGGTTTCCACCCACGAAGTCGTAGTCGATCCCCTCCCGACAAGAGCAAGGTCGAGAGGGGATCGACCCCTGGCTACTTCGAGCTGCTGGCTCCTCGGGCGGCCCGCCGGTTGCGCTCCACGAGCGTCAAGAGGAACCCACCTGCCGCCAGCGCAGCACCGATCTGGACGAGGGGAGCGGTGCTGTCGGCACCGGTACGGGGAAGAGTGCCGCTGGCCTTCTTGCCCTGGGTGGCCTTTACGTTCTCAACC
>JAUJLZ010000166.1 GCA_030447125.1 Acidimicrobiales bacterium | reverse complement strand
CGCGCTCCTGCGCCTCGGTGAGCACGGGCTCGTTGCGGGCGATGCACTCGGCGGCGTGGCGCTCGAGCTGGTCGTCGACGAGCCGGCGGGCGAGCATCACCTCGTCGTCCTGCTCGAAGCGACGCCGCCCGTCTCGCTGGGCCGCGTCGGTGGCGGCGGCGAGGTCGGCGGCCACCGCGGCGCGCATGGTCCGCACGAGGGCCTCGTCGGGGACGGCGCCGTGGGTCACGCTCGTGCCACCCTGACGGCCGGAGCCTTCCTCGGCACCCGCTCGCCCGAAGGAGTGAGGCACTCCAGCATGGATCGCATGGCGCGCAGCAGGGAGGAGCGCTCGACGCCCCGGGTGCGACGGCTCCCGTAGAGAGCGGCGACCGTGCGCGGGTCGCGAGGGATGACGCCGAGGACGCCCACCCCGGTAGCCCGCTCGACCTCCCGTGGCGGGTACGGCGATGCGTCGGTCAGAGCGAGCAGGAGGCGGTCGCTGACGACCCCTTGCAGGCTGGCCAGTCGAGACCGGAGGTGGTCGACGCCGGCCAGGTCGGCCTGCAGCACGACCAGGGTCACGTCGGCCGTGACCATCATGGCGCCCGCAGGGGACTCCGGCGACCACCGGCCGCAGTCAACGACACCCGGGCTCCCGACCTCGGCGATGGCGGCGGACAGCCGCCGGCCCAGCGTCGTGACCGCTGCGGAGGCTTGCTCGGGGGCGGTGGGGGCCAGCAATGCCCGGCCTCCACACGGCAGCGGCCGGGCGTGATCGGCCAAGGAGATGGGCCGGCCGGGGTGGCGGGCGGCGGCGGCCAGGCTGGCCATCCCCGGCTCGAAGGGAACACCGAGTCGGGCCGCCAGATCGCCGCCCGCCGGGTCTGCCTCCACGAGCAGCGGGGTGCCGCCGGGGCCGGCCGACCAGGCGGCACAGGCGGCCAGCGCGGCCGTCGTGGCGCCGGGCGAGTGCTTCACCGAGCAGACGGCGACAGTCGTCACCGGGGTGCCAACACGAGGGTCAGGCGACCCTGGGCGCCGCCGACGCTCAGGGCTGCGGCATCCTCAGGCGTAACGGCAAGAGAGACAGCCACGCCGCCTCCACTGTCGGGCTGGTCCTCGACGGCGACGACCGTCGCCGGCGTGGAGGGGACCGCTTCGCCCCCGGGGTCGTCGCCCTCGGTGGCGTCTGTCGGCACGAGGACGGCGATGACGCGGTCGCCTCGCCGGAGGTCGAGGGGGAAGGCGCCGGGGGGCAGGACGGCGCCGACAACCGCCTCACCCGACGGAGCGGGGGGCACGTCAGCGACCTGCTGGTCAGCGAGGAGGCTTCCGGCCACGAGATCGACGGCGGCCACACGCCCGACGACCTCGTCGCGCCGCTCGGCTTCGACGACCGCCTGGGCTGCGTCGACCGCCACCAAAGACTCGCCCAGGTGGGCGGGCTCGATGACCTGGCCTGCCGCCACGGGCTCGACCACGGTCAACACGGCCTGGCGGTCACCCAGGCCGGCGTAGAGCAGCGCCGCCACCAGGGCGCTGGCGGCCATTAGCAGGACGCCACCGACGACCCGGTTCCGGTTCCGACCGAGGAGGGGACCGCCCCCCGGTGCCGGCGGCGCCGTCCGGCGGTCGCCGTTGCTGGTCGTCGGCGGCCGGAGGATCTTGGTCGAAGTCACGCTGGCTCCCTCGCTACTGGTTGACGGCCTGGATCTCAGCGACCCGCACGGGGAACGAGGTCGAGCGGCGGCTGGTGCCGAGGGAGCCACCACCGGCGGCGCCGTCGGCGTCCCAGGCGACCTCCCACACCGTCGTGGCGGTGACCGTGAAGGCTCCGCCGGGGGCGGAGGCTGAGCTGCGGCGGTAGGTGTACTGGCAGGCGGCCTCGGTGGGCGGCGATCCGACCTGGTAGGGGGTCCCGGGCCCGGGGCAGGTGAGGATGTCGCCGTTGCCCATGTCCCACTCGACGCTGACCGGCCGAGCGGCGACGGTGGCGGTGACACCCCCAGCCGACGCCGAAGCCGTCACCGGCTGCCACTGGCTCGGATCGATCCACAGCAGGGTCGGGAGGTTGACGACCTGGTTCCGGTCGGCGGCAGGGCTCAGGTGCACGGCCGGCTCGGGGACGGCGACCCGGTCTCGTGCCCGCCGAGCGAGGACCAGAGGATCGACGGGTTCCCGGTCGGGGACCCACACGACGGTCCCCCTCGACTGGCCCTGCTCGTCGGTGCAGACCTTGCGGTACCACTTCCCTGGGCCCTCGCCCTGCTTGGCTCTCGACCACCCGCTTTCGGCGAACCCCTGGGCGGCGGCCGCGTCGTTCCCAGTGAGGACGCTGTAGGAACAGTCGCTCGCTGCCCCGCCCCGCTTCCTGCTCGAAGTCCCTGCGCCGGTGCTCACACCTGGCACCTCGACGTCTTCCTCAGCCTCGCCGCCGACGGAGCTGCCGTCGTTCCAGGCATCGGCCGTTCCGTCGGCCAGCGCCGGCGTAGCGGTGACCAGGAGAGCCGAAGCGAAGAGGGCACCGGCGGTCCCGGCGATCAGGAGGCTTCGCACCCGTCGCCCTCCCTGGTGATGTCGCGCACCTTCCAGACGGCGCCGTCGAGGACGAGCTCGGCGGTGATCTCGTGGCGGACACCGCTGGCAGTGTCCTTACGCTCGCCCGACTCGGCGTCGTAGACGCCGGTCGAATCGGCGTAGCAGTCGCTGACCAGGGCCGTCCCGCCCTCGATGCTCACCACCCTCGGGGCCAGGTCGAGCGTCCCCCGGATCACCTCGCCGCTCGACCGGCGGGCGAGGAAGCTCCGCTGCAGGCGCTCGAGCTGGGGGTTCACAGCATGTTCAGCGAGGACGGGGTTGGAAGGGTCCATGGGATCCGCCGCTTCGAGGTAGGCGTCCCAGAAGTCGCGATAGGCGGCCTCGACCGCCTCGTCCTCGGGCGGGCTGGTCGACGACGTGGTCGGCGCCGGCGGAGTCGTCGTCGGAGCAGTTCGTGCAGCCGAAGCACCGCCGGGGTCATCGCCGAGGGCGCAGGCCGCAAACGTGAGAGCGAGCGCGAGCAGCCCCGGTCCGTGCACGTGGGGCCGGAGGAGCCTCCGGCTCGGGTTGCCCATGGTCGCCGCCTCCTCGCTCTTCCTCCCACCTCTGTGCAGGCGAATGGCGAGAACGCGACAAGCGCTGGGAGAGACGGCGTCGGAGACGCGGGTTCCGGGCCGAAGATCACCACCGGTCCTCCCTGCGACTCCTCCAGACGAGTCGCAGACTGTGTCTCGAAGCGGTGGTGCGATCAATCTGCGCCTCTGGGGGTTGAGGCCGCTGGTGTGGTGGTTCGGCCGCGGATAGTAGTCAGAGCGACCCACCGCGAGTCAAGGGCTTATTCCTGGATCCGTCCTAAGGCCCCTCGAGCCGCCTTCCTGGACAGGTGATCCTCTCGCGCTGATGGGTTGCTGAGGTGCTGCTGACAGATCAGCGGCCAGTGCAGGCAGGCAGTTGCGTTGCTCGGTGAGGGCGTGCTGAGGATTCCGCTGAGGGGCTGTGTCGACGCTGTGCCGAACGGCCACGGCCGGTGGCCCGACGGAAGGAGTCTTCGTGCGCAAGAACCTGTTCGACACCCTCGACCGGGATTGGGCGGCCTTCGAAGCTTCCCGTGCCGGCGCCCGAGTGCTGGCTAGCTGGAAGGACAAGGAAGGACCGTTCGCAGACCTTTCCTCGCTTGACCATCTGATGGATGCGCTCTGCGACCGTCTTCACCCGGAGCGCCAGGACGTGCTGATGTTCGCCCTTCTGCGGCTGGCGAGCAGCGATGAGCACGCCCGGCGAGTGGTCTTGCGAGCGATCACGCCGGCCCTGGTCCGGCTGTCCGGGAGCTACCGGCGGACCCTGGGCGAGGACGACGCCGCAAGCGTCGTCGTCCTCGCTGCCATGGAGCGCATGACGAAGTACTCGGCATGTCGAGGCGGCCGGCCGGCGGCGAACCTGATCCAGGACGTGCGGTACACCGCCTACCGCACCGCCCAGCGCGCGCTCGACGTCCGGCCGGGCCAGTTACAGCCGGTTCCGTTGAAGGACGCGCACCTCGTGGCCGCCCAAGTCCCGGAGTCAACACCGACCGACGACCTGGTCACTGTCCTCGCCGCGGCGGTCAGCCATGGGTCCCTCACCGTCGAGGCTGCCCGGGTGATCTTCCTCACCAGGGTGGCGGACGTGCCGACCTCCGAGCTCGCCGCTGCCGCCGGCGTCCGCCCCTCCTCCATCCGCAAGCGTCGGGAACGGGCGGAAGCGGCCCTCGGCGACTTCGCCATGGAGGTGGCGTGATGGCGAGGCGCCCGCTCCCTGACCCAATCGACCGGCCATGCCTCTCGGCTGACGAGGCCTTCGGCCATCTCGGCATCGACCGGACCACGGGATACCGGGCCATCAAGTCCGGCTGCTTCCCCCTGCCTGTGATCCGCGTCGGTCGCACCATTCGGATCCCCACCGTGGCCCTGCTCGAACTCCTGCGTCTCGAGACAACCGGCGATGCGGTAAGGTCCATGGGGAAGGATCTTCCCGTCAGCCGCTCCACGTGAGTGACTGCGAGGTTCCTCGACTCGGTCGGATTCGGCCCGTGTTGATGGAATCGCCCGCAAGCGGGCGACCGGGCCAGGGACGTTGCTCATGACCCAGCGAGGCTTTCTCAGGCGACGAGGAGCGACGTGGACCGCCTACTGGCAGGTCGACTCTCCCGCCGGTCGGCGCCAACGCAGCAAGGGGGGTTTCGCCACCCGCAAAGAGGCACAGGCCTTCTTGACCAGCACGCTCGCGGCCCTGCAGGCCGGTAGGTTCAGCGAGCCGACCAAGGTCACCGTCAGGGAGTACCTCCTGGAGCGTTGGCTCCCGGGACGCTCGGTGTCCCTGCGCCCGAGCACCTTCGACGCCTACCGGCGGAGCA
>JAUJLZ010000022.1:10356-16226 GCA_030447125.1 Acidimicrobiales bacterium | reverse complement strand
GAGCTCCAGCCTTCCAAGCTGGTGACGCGGGTTCGACACCCGTCACCCGCTCTCATAGAACGTGCAGGCCAGGGCGGTCTTGGAACCCGAGCCCTGTTCCTGAGGTAGCCGAGACGAGCGGGGCGGCCGAAGGCGGCGTCGAAGGGACGACCAGGCCGCTGCCTAACCGGTCAGGCTTACCGTGCCCTTGAGCTTGGCGGACAAGACGAAGAGGCCATCCTCCTCCGAGCAGCTCCGTCGGCGGCGATCCCGAGCAGGTCCGCTGGCGAAGTCCTTCGGACTCGTCGCTACTGGGTGCGTCGGAGATGGCCGCGGCGCCTTGCCCCAGCCTCCCCCCCCGGCCAGTGAAGTCCAGGGCAAGGACCAGGACCGGTCCAAGTGGTAGCGTCGCTCGCCTGCGTCGCCGCTGGACCGCACCGATGCCATGACCTTGACCATGCACGGGCGCGACCGACCCGTCGTGCAGCAGCTCATGGGCGACTCAACCGGTGAGGCGATCCTGGACACGCTGGTCCGCGGATGTACGACGCTTTGAAAAGGGAGCCCGTGGTGGACTTCACCCTCGAATTCGACGGCTTCGACCCCGCCCAGGAAGGTCTGCGCGAGGCCCTGACCTCGACCGGGAACGGCTACTTCGCCACTCGAGGGGCGGCCGAGTGGGAAGACGCTGACGCGGTCCACTACCCGGGTACCTACGCCCACGGCTGCTTCAACCGGGAGACGACGATCCTCGGCGGTCGCCCCGTCCTCAACGAGGACCTGGTCAACCTCCCCAACTGGTTGCTGCTGAAGCTGAGGATCGAGGGGGAGGAGGCGATCCGCCTCGACAACGTCGAGGTGCTCTCCTATCGGCACTCCTACGACATCCGCAACGCCATGGTGAAGCGCGAGATCCACTTCCGCGACCGCGCCGGGCGCGAGACGATCCTGTGCAGCCGGCGCTTCGCCAGCATGGCCTACAGCCACCTGGCCGGCATCGAGTGGACCGTGACCCCGAAGGACTGGTCGGGACGAGTGGAGGTCATCTCGGGAATCGATGGTCGCGTGACCAACCAGATGGTGGCCCGCTACCGCGAGCTCGAGGGGCGTCACCTCGACCCGGGGTCTCCTCGCACCTTCGGCCCCGAGATCATCGCCCTCAAGATGCAAACCCGACAGTCGGACATCTACATCGCCGAAGCGGCGCGCACTCGCGTCTTCCCGGGCGTTGAAGATGACCGGGCCATCGGCGTCGACCGCAGCCTCCACCAGATGGAGGACTACATCCAACAGGCCCTCGCCTTCGACGTCGACCAGGGCCGCCCCGTGCGCGTGGAGAAGATGATCTCGCTGTTCACCTCCCACGACAACGCCATCACCGAAACGCTGGTCGCCGCCGGGCGCGACGTGGCCCGCGCTCCGGACTTCGCCGCGGCGCTGACCGAGCACGAATCGGCCTGGACCGAGCTGTGGGACATCGGTGACATCCAGGTGCCCCGCCAGCCCCGTGTGCAGTTGCTGCTGCGCTTCCACATCTCTCATGTCCTCCAGGTGTGCTCACGCCACACCGCCCGCCACGACGCGGGCGTCCCCGCACGGGGCCTCAACGGCGAGGCCTACCGCGGCCACGTGTTCTGGGACGAGCTCTACGTCTTTCCCTACCTCAACTTCCGGTTGCCCGAGATCACCCGTGGGCTGTTGATGTACCGCTATCGCCGTCTGGCCGAGGCCCGCGCCGCCGCTCGACAGGCCGGCTACCGCGGCGCCATGTTCCCCTGGCAGAGCGGGAGTGACGGGACCGAAGAGACCCAGGTCGTGCACCTCAACCCGCTGTCGGGGCAATGGGACCCCGACCACAGCCACAACCAGCGCCATGTCAACGCCGCCATCTTCTACAACGTCTGGCACTACTACCAGGCCACCGACGACCTGGCGTTCCTGCGCGACTACGGAGCCGAGCTCATGCTCGAGATCGCACGCTTTTGGGCCTCGATCGCCCACTACAACCCCGAGCGCGACCGCTTCGAGATCCACGGGGTGATGGGGCCCGACGAGTTCCACGAGCGCTACCCCGGTGCTGAGGATGCTGGTCTGCGCAACAACGCCTACACCAACGTGATGGTGGCCTGGATCGTCGCCACCGCCCCCCGCGTGCTCGACCTGTTGCCGGCGAGCCGGCGCGCCGCCCTGCGGGTCCGCCTCGGGCTGACCGACGACGAGCTACGCACGTGGGATGAGATGAGCCGCAAGATGCTCGTGCCCTTTCACGGCGACGGGGTGCTCAGTCAGTTCGAGGGCTACGCCGACCTGGAGGAGCTCGACTGGGCGCACTACCGCGCCGAGCACCCCAACATCCAGCGCCTGGACCGCATCCTGCGGGCCGAGGGTGACGACCCCGATCGCTACCAGCTGACCAAGCAGGCCGACGCGGTCATGCTGTTCTTCCTGTTCTCCGGTGACGAGCTGCGCACGCTGCTCGAACGACTCGGCTACGAGTACGACCCCGACCTGGCCCGGCGAACCATCGACTACTACGACCAGCGCACCTCCCACGGCTCGACCCTCAGCGTGGTCACCCACGCCGCCGTGCTCGCCGGCCTCGACCCGCAGACCTCGTGGCAACGCTTCCTCGTCGCCCTCGAGAGCGACATCGGCGACGTGCAGGGCGGCACCACCAAGGAGGGCATCCACATGGGCGTCATGTCGGGCACACTGGACCTCCTGCAGCGCAGCTACGTCGGCGCCAAGGTGCGCGACGGGGTCCTGCACTTCGCTCCGACGCTGACCGACCGGCTCGACGGGCTCTCGTTCCCCATGCAGTTCCGCGGTACGTCCATCAGAGTGGGCATCTCCGACGAGGAGCTGACGGTGCAGGCTCTGGCCGAGGGGTTCAGCCGGCCGGTGCGGGTCGGCATCGGCGACGAGGTTCGAGAGCTGGCCGCCGGTGAGGAGTGGGTCGCGCCGGTGCGCCAGAATCGCGATCTTGGGGAAGACCCAGGCCAGACCGGGGAAGGGAGCGGACGTGGCGACACCAGGCTTTGAGGGCGCGATCTTCGATGTGGACGGTGTGCTGGTCGACTCCCCCCACGAACGGGCGTGGAAGGAGTCGCTGCGTGAACTGATGGAGGGTGACTGGGCCGACATCGCCGACCAGACCTCATGGTCCGACCAGCGCTTCACGCCCCAGGTCTACCAACAGATGATGTCGGGCAAGCCGCGGATGAGCGGAGCGCTGGCGGCCCTGGAGTACTTCGAGGTTCCCGACGCCACCGAGCGAGTGGAGGCCTACGCCGCCCACAAACAGACGATGGTCATCGAGCTCATCGAGGCCGGTGAGTTCGAGGCCTACCCCGACGCTCTGCGTTTCCTGCTGGCCGTGCGGGCCACAGGGATCCCGGTGGCGGCGGCGTCCTCGTCGAAGAACGCCGGACTCTTCCTCCGTCAGATACGACTCGACACCTTCGCCTCGGAGCAGGGCTTGCAGTACGACTTCCTGCGGCCCGGTCTGAGCCTGCTGGAGTTCTTCGACGTCGACACCTCGGGGCGTGACTTCGCCGAGGGCAAACCGCACCCGGAGATCTTCTTGACCGGCGCCGCCGAGCTCGGCGTCGCCCCCGAGCACTGCTTCGTGGTGGAAGACGCGGACAGCGGGGTGCAGGCGGCCAAGGCTGGTGGCATGGCCGCGCTGGGTCTGGCCCGAGCCGACGACGAGGAGCTCCTGGCGGCCGCCAACGCCGATCTGGTCGTCACGTCGCTGGACGAGGTCGACGTCTCGGGCCTGGGCGAGCACCAGTTGCGGCGGCGGACGTCGTGAGCAAAGGGCGGGCTGGGCGAGGGATCCCTGAATCGGGATACAGTTGCGGGGCTTTCGGGCTGCGAACGACATGTCGCGGGTCCGGCTCCGCCCCAATGACCTGACGACCACCAGAGGCAGGCGATACTCCGTGGCCCAACCTTCCGATACCGGCCAGCTCTCGATCGACACGATTCGAACGCTGTCCATGGACGCCATCCAAAAGGCCAACTCCGGCCACCCCGGGCTGCCCATGGCCATGGCGCCCGCAGCGTTCGTGCTGTTCCGTCGCATCATGCGCCACGATCCCCGAGATCCGGGGTGGCCGGACCGTGATCGCTTCGTGCTCAGCGCCGGGCACGGTTCGATGCTCCTCTACGCCGTGTTGCACCTGACCGGCTACGAGCTGTCCATGGACGAGCTCAAGGCCTTCCGCCAGTGGGAGTCCATCACCCCCGGCCACCCGGAGGTCGACCGGACCAACGTGACGCCCGGCGTGGAGCTCACGACCGGCCCGCTCGGCCAGGGCTTCGCCAACGGCGTCGGCATGGCGATGGCGGAGCGGTTCCTGCGCGAGCGCTACGGCCCCGAGGTCATCGACCACCGCATCTACGCGATCGTCTCCGACGGCGACCTGATGGAGGGCATCGCGTCCGAGGCGGCGTCGCTGGCCGGGCAGCTCGGGCTCGGCCGGCTGATCTACCTCTACGACGACAACGACATCTCGCTCGACGGGCCCACGTCGTTGAGCTTCGACCGGGAGAACGTCGACCGGCGCTTCGAGTCCTACGGCTGGCACGTGCAGGACGTGCAGGACGCCAACGACGTGGCTGGCCTGGAGGCGGCGATCCGCGCCGCCCAAGAGGTCGACGACCGCCCGTCGCTGATCCGGGTCAAGTCGGTGATCGGCTACCCGTCGCCCAACAAGTCCGGTACCAGCAAGGCCCACGGTTCGGCCCTCGGCGACGAGGAGGTCGCCTTGACCAAGGAGGTCATGGGCTGGGACCCGGCCAAGACCTTCTTCGTGCCCGACGGTGTCTACGAGTCCTTCAGCATGGTCGAGGAGGGTGCCCGGATCCACGGGGAGTGGAACGAGCGCTTCGAGCGCTGGCGGGCCGAGGACGCGGCGCGTGCCGAGGACTGGGACCTGGCCTGGGAGGGTCGACCCCTGCCGGGGATGGCTGAGCACCTCCCGACCTCCTGGGAGAAGGAGAAGCTCTCCACGCGCGTCGCCGGCGGCAAGGTGATGGCCGCGTTCGAGCCCTTCACTCCGACGATGGTGGGCGGCGCCGCCGATCTGACCAGCTCGACGATGACGGTGTTCCCCGAGTCCGACCAGTTCACCATCGAGCACTCGGGGCGCAACGTGTTCTTCGGCGTGCGCGAACACGCGATGGGGGGTGCGGTCAACGGGCTCGCGGCCCATGGCGGGATCGTGAGGCCCTACGGATCGACCTTCCTCCAGTTCTCCGACTACATGCGTGCCTCCATCCGCCTTTCGGCCCTCATGGGACTCAAGGCGGCGTGGGTCTTCACCCATGACTCGGTCGCCCTCGGTGAGGACGGCCCCACCCACCAGCCCATCGAGCACCTTGCTGCCCTGCGGGCCATCCCCGGGCTCGTCGTGCTGCGCCCGGGCGACGCAGCCGAGACGGCGGAGGCCTGGCGTGTCATCCTCGAGGACCTCGAGGGGCCGGCGGTGATGGCCCTGTCGCGCCAGGACCTGCCGGTGCTCGACCGCACACCCGACGGCTACGCCTCGGCTGCCGGCGTCGGGCGGGGGGCCTACGTGCTCGCCGACGCGGCCGACGCCCGGGCCACGATCATCGCCACCGGCAGCGAGGTGTGGGTGGCCCTGGCCGCCCGTGACGAGCTCGACGTGGCTGTTCGCGTCGTGTCGATGCCGTCATGGGAGCTCTTCGAGCAACAAGACGACGACTATCGGGCCAGCGTGCTCCCACCGAACCTGCCCACCCTCGCCGTGGAGGCCGGCATCGCCATGGGATGGGAGCGCTACGCCGACGAGGTCGTCTCGATCGAGCGCTTCGGCGCCTCGGCACCGGGCCAGATGGTGCTCGAGAAGCTCGGCATCTCCCCG
>JAUJLZ010000022.1:2676-10256 GCA_030447125.1 Acidimicrobiales bacterium | reverse complement strand
CCCTCGGCGACGAGCTCGAGCACCTCGAGCGATCGAGGCCCCGACGGGTGCGCCGAGGAGGGCCAAGGAGCAGGACTGGCCTCGCTGGCGGGCAACGTCAGCCGCTGAGCTGGAGGCGGCTTCGGTCGGGCCCAGCGACCGGAGCCACTGGCTCAGCCGGTGCTGGTCTCGCCGCTCAAGGCGGTGCGCACCCGGTCTAGGGCGCTTTCCGGCAGGTCGCCGTAGACCAGCCGGGCGCCCTCGAACCGACGGAGCTCTGCGAGCAGCGGCTCCTGGTCGATGTGGCTCACCAGCAGGATCAGGGTGGTGGTCCCCGCCTGGGCCGCTTCTCGGAGCTGGGAGATCAGCTCGTCGGCCACCCCGATGTCTACGGCCTTGGCGGTCAAGGCGCCGGCGCCGGCGCCGATTCCCCCACCGATCAAGAGCCCGACCGGACCGCCGAGGACCAATCCGAACAGGCTCGCCCAAAAGGCGCCGGTGAGGGCCGCACCGCCGGTCTCGAGGTCGGTGGTCTCCTTGACGTAGGTCTTCCCGTCGGCGTCTTTCACCAGGTAGACGGCATCGCGGATCACGAGGTGACCGTCCGAGGCGAGTCGGCTGGCCGCAGTGAGGAACTCTGTCGCCCGAAAGCTGTCGCTGAACGAGATCGCGACGAGGGTCTGGTCGTTGGCCATCGTTCTCCTTGGAATCGGGATGCTCGGCGTCCTTGCCCTCCGGAGGCTACCGGGAGCATCTGGATGTACTGGGCGGGAACCTTCGGGCGGTAGCGTCTGGAGGGTGGGCGACGGGAACGATCGCATCGAGTTGGCCGAGACGTTCGGGGAGGCGGCGCGGGCGCTGCGGGCCGAAGACGACGTCGACGCCACCCTGGCCAAGCTCGTCCACCTCGCCGTGGAGACACTCGACGCCTGTCAGCACGCCGGGATCTCGCTCATCAAGCGTCGCCGGATCACCTCGGGACCGAGGACCGACGATGTCCCGGCCACCATGGACGACCTCCAGAACGAGGTCGGCGAGGGCCCCTGCCTCGACGCCATCAAGGAGCAGGACACCTTCCACACCGGGCGGCTCTCGCAGGAGGGACGATGGCCCGACTTCGCTCGGCGGGCCCACGCCGAGACGGGGGTGGAGAGCATCCTGTCGCTGCGGCTCTTCATCGAAGAGGACACCATGGGAGCGCTCAACCTCTACTCGAAGCAGGCAGATGCGTTCAGTGAGGATGACATCGCCATCGGGTGTGTGTTCGCCGCCCACGGCGCAGTGGCCATGGCGGGAGCGAGAGCCGAGGACAACCTCCAACATGCCTTCAACAGCCGGGTGATCATCGAACAGGCCAAGGGCAAGCTCGCCGGGGCGCGGGACATCTCGATGGGCGCCGCCTTCGATCTGCTGCGCGACCATGCCCGCAACACCAACACCAAGATCGGCGAGGTGGCCCACGCCGTGGTCGAGGACGACCTGGAGCTCCCCCTGCACCCCTGAGTTGGGCACCTACCCCCCCAGCGCACCTGGGCCGTAACGTGTGCATGTGACTGCCGACACCAGCGCTTCCCTGGCACGGGGGACCCCTGGTCCAGACCGGCGAGGAGCGATCCAGTTCCATCGGCCGGGAGCGTTTTGGATGGGCGCAGCGGCCATCACCGTCGGGGTCGTCCTGCACCTGCCCATGTACGTCGGCGCCCGGGACATGGGCTACCACCTGGCCGGCATGTCCATGGACGCCCCCATGGTGGCCGGCATGGTGCTCATCGTCGTCGGCCTCGGCGCCACGCTCTACGGCCTGGTCCCGCCCCCGTCCGTTCGACGGCTCGCCTCATCACCGTTGCCGATCAAGGCCCTCGACGACGTCCGACTCTCCAAAGCCCACGTAGCCCTCCTCCTGGTCATCGCCGCCGCCGTGACCATCGACGTCATGAAACCGGTGACGCTCAGCTTCGTGGTCCCGGGCATGACCGAGGAGTACGGGTTGGCCTCGCCACTCAACCCCGGGGGCTCGACGCCCGTCGCCTACCTTCCCCTCGCCGGGATCGTGGGAACGGTGGTGGGCTCGCTGGTCTGGGGAGCGTTGGCCGACGCCATCGGGCGACGAGCGTCGATCCTCTTCGCGGCCGTGGTCTTCATCGCCACGTCGATCTGTGGCTCCATGCCCAGCTTCAACTGGAACCTGTTCATGTGCTTCGTGATGGGCCTGGGTGTGGGCGGGATGTTGCCGATCGCCTTCGCCCTCATGGCCGAGGTCATCCCCGCCCGCCACCGCGGGGCGCTGATGGTGCTCATCGGCGGCGACGTGGCCGGTGCCTACATCATCACCAGTTGGCTGGCGGCCGAGCTCACCCCCACCTACGGCTGGCGCATCCTGTGGCTGCTGGGCCTGCCCACCGGCCTGGTGCTGTTGCTGTTGAACCGCTGGATCCCCGAGTCACCCCGGTTCTTGATCCACCAGGGCCGCCACGCTGAAGCCGGCGCCGTGATGGCCCGCTACGGCGCCGCCGCCGTGGAGGCCGGACCGGACCAGACCGCGGTGGAGGACCGCCTCGGTCGGGGGTGGGGCCAGATCTTCGCCTGGCCTTTGGGCGGGATCACCACCGTCGTCGGCCTGTTCGGCCTCGGTGTGGGGCTGGTCACCTTCGGCTTTCAACTCTGGATCCCCACCAACCTCCAGGAGCTGGGCTTCGACCAGGTCACCTCGGCCACCATCCTGCGGGACTCGGCGATCATCGGTTTCCCCCTGACCTTCCTCATCGCCTGGCTCTACGGCTATTGGAGCGCCAAGAAGACGATGGTCCTCCTCGGCCTGGTCACCGCCGCCTCCCTCGCCGGCTTCGTCGTCCTCGGTGACGCCGTGGTCGACGATCGGCTCCGCCTCTACGCCCTGTTGGTGATCCCCATCACCGGCATCAGCACGATCCTTGCCGTGCTCGTGGCCTACGCCTCGGAGACCTATCCCACCCGGATCCGTTCCCGGGGGACGGGGCTGGCCGCCGGGGCCAGCAAGCTGGGCGGCGTGGCCGTCATCGGCCTGGTCGTCGCCGGAGCGGCACCGCCGTCGATCGCCGCCACTGCGCTGATCGGCGCCCTCCCCATCGCGGCCGGGGCCCTGGCCATGACACTGGTCGGGGTCGAGACCCGCCACCGGCGCCTCGAGGAGATCACCGCCGAGGAGTTGGCGCGGGGCGGCGATCCGCAGGAGCCATTGGCCGCCACGTCGAAGCACCGCGGGTCGGGGGGCACCGGGTGACCCTGGAGACCGAGGCAGCCGTCGATAGAGTCGCGCCGGTGGGTTCAGTCACTACTGACGCCGGGTCGATAGAGCCCAAGGGTCAAGACCCGACCAGACGAGCGCTGTCCACGTTCGCTTTGGTGGCGCTGGCCGCCTCCGCCCTGGTCGGAGGCAACGCCTTTGGCCTCCGGGAGACGTTGATGGGCTCGGTGACGCCCGAGGCCCGCCCGGCGGCGGTGAGCCGGGGAGGCGACGCGCCGGTGGTGACGTTGCCGGATCCGAGCGCAGCCGAGGAGACGGTGTTGCGCTCCCAACCCTGGTGGCAGGCGCTCACCACGCTCGAGGGGACGGGATCGGCCACGACCGAGACCTTCGACATCGTCGACGGGGCGATCCAGTGGCGGGTGAGCGCCGAATGCGAGACGGGTGAGCTGGCCGTCACCGCCGTCGGCGACACCGAGCCGCTCCTGCAGGGGAGCTGCGGGACGACCGAGCTCGGCTACGGGACCGACCTCGGCGCCACGAGCCTCGACGTGCGAGCCGACGGGCCCTGGCGGCTCCAGGTGGAACAACAACTCGACGTCCCCCTGGTCGAGCCGCCCACCCCGGCCATGACCGCCCCAGGCACGGTCACGGTGGCCAGCGGTGAGTTCTACCGCCTCGACCAGGCCGAGACGGGCCGCGTCACCATCTACCGCCTCGAGGACGGCTCCCATGCGCTGCGCCTCGACGACTTCTTCGTGACGCCCAACGTCGACCTGGAGATCCGCCTCAGCCCGCTCGAGGCGCCCCAGACCACGGCCGAGTTCATGGGCGCACCTTCGGTGCTGGTAGCACCCCTCGACGTGACCGCGGGATCGATGAACTTCGCCGTGCCCGACGGCGTGGACCCGTCCCAGTACGGCTCGGTCGTCATCTGGTGCCCGCTCATCGACAGCGCCTACGCCGCCGCCTCCCTGGACGGGACCTCGTGATGGCCGCGCCCGCCGTGGTGGCCCCGGCGACGCGCCGGACGCCCGAGATCTTCGTGAGGGGACAGCGCATCCCCGTGATCCTGCCCCGCCGGGGCGATCCCCGGCTGCGCCTGTCGGCGGTGATCATCACCCTGCACGTGCTCGGCCAGGCGTTCCTGGACTTCAAGGTGTCGATCGCCCAGATCCTCGTGTCCATCGCCGTGGGCGCCCTCATCGAGGGGGTGGTGCTCTACCGGCGCCAACACCAGCTCGTGTGGCCGGCCAGTGGCATCCTCACCGGCAGTGGTGTCGCCTTCATCCTGCGAGCCTCGGGTACCGACAACGGCGACTGGTGGAGCCTCAACGGCATCGGCTTCTTCGTCCTCGCCGTCGCCCTGTCGCTGGCCTCCAAGCACCTCATCCGTCCCAGCGGGCGCCACCTGTTCAACCCCTCCAACGTAGGACTGGTCTGGACCCTGCTGGTGATCGGCCCCAGCCAGGTCTTCCCCCAGTACTTGTGGTGGGGGCCCAACACCTGGGCCGTGGCCGCCGCCTACGGCGTGATCCTCGCCGGGGCGCTGTGGATCCTGCGCCCGGTGCGCATGATGCCCATGGTCGCCGCCTTTTTGGGGACCTTCGCCGTGCTGATCGGCGTCCTGGCGCTGGCCGGCCAGAGCTTCGTGGCCATCTGGCACGACGGCCCGGTGGAAGGCCTCTCCTACTGGCTCACCATCGCCTGGTCGCCCGAGGTCCTGGTCTTCGTGTTCTTCATGATGTCGGACCCCCAGACCGCACCGCGCCCACCGCGAGCTCGGATCGTCTACGGCGTGGTGACGGCGGTGGCGGCCGCCGGGCTGATCTCCTTCCAGCCCACCGAGTTCGGCATCAAGCTGGCCATCCTGTCGAGCCTGACCGTGGCCTGCGCCCTGGTGCCGCTCATCGAGAACGCCGTGGGCCGCTCGGCCCACCCTGCCCACGAGCGCCCGGCTCGGGAGGGTCCGGCCTGGCGCCCGCGAGCGGCCGGATGGGTGCCTGCCCTGCGCCGGCCGGCGATCGCCGCCGTCGTGATCATCGCCGTGGCTGCGCCGGTCAACACCGCCGTACTGGCCGGAAACGACCAGGTCCTGCTCCTCGAGCGGGGCCTGACCGGAGAGGCCAACGCCCAATAGGCGTGGGCGTCAGCGGTTCCGGCGTCGGACCGACTCGAGGTCGGGCCTCGCGGACCGGTCGCGCTTGAGCTCGGAGAAGTTGTCGTAGCGGACCAACCAACGGACGTGGCGCCACAGTTCCACGGCGTCGTCGTCGTCGGGGACCTCGGAGATGACGGGCCCGAAGATGGCCGGACCCTCACCACCGTCGAGCACGATGGTGGGCACCCCGAAGCTCCGGGTGCGGTCGCACAGGACCCGGTGCTCGTTGCCGACCCGATCCAGGGTGGAGGGATCGGACCAGGCCTTGTCGGCGAGCGCGACGTCGAGCCCGGCGTCGGCCAGGCTCGCCTCCACGGTCTCGGGGGCACCGAGGTCCTCGCCCTGCTCGTGCACTCGCCGACCGAGGGCGGCGTAGAAGGAGCCGACGGCGTCCTCGGCCTGGTCACGCACGAGGACGGCGGTGCGCAGGGCCCGAGCCGAGCGGGCGTGCGAGCTGGCCATCTCCTCGGGCTCTTCGCCGGCGTTCTGCATCTCCAGCGAGAAGAACCCCCACGACAGGTCGACCTCGCCGAGCTCGGCCAGGCGCCTGGCCCAGCGGGAGGTCTGGTAGCACCACGGACAGATCGGGTCGAAGTAGAAGCGCACAGGTTCAGCCATGGGGTCACCTTCCCCCCAACCGGCCGGTCATGCCCCCTCCCCGGCCCCACCCACGAGCAGGTGCGCCGCAAACGCCTTCGCTCCCCCCGTGCGCTCGGCGACCTCCCGTTGCCGACGAGCACCACTGCCCTGCTCCAGCTGGTGGCGGACCAGTGAGGAGACCTCGTCCCATTCGCCGTGGTCCTCCAAGTCGTTCCGCACCATCGAGAGCAGACACTCGACCATGTCCGCCGCGGGGACCGGCCGGGGACCGGCGGGATCGACCAGCTCCCCCTCCAAGCCGTGGCGCGCCGCCCGCCAGCGCGCCGCTCGCAGGACCTCCGGATGGACGGCGTCGAACGGGTCAGCGCTGTCGAGGAGTGCATGGCTGGTGCGGACCAACGACCGGACCAGACCGGTCAGCATGACGGCCTCGTCGACCGTCGGGCAGACGTCGGCCATGCGGAACTCGAGGGTCGGGTAGCGCGCCGAAGGACGGACATCCCAGTACAGCGCACCGGCGTCGGGGATGACGCCTGTGGCCAAGAGGTCGGCCAGCAGCGAGTCGAACGCCGCCCGGGATCCGAGAGCCGGCGGGGTCCCGGTCGTGGGCCAGCGGCTGAAGACGGGGATGCGGAAGCTGGCGTACCCCGTGTCCTCACCCTCCCAGAAGGGCGAGTTGGCGCACAGGGCGAGCAGGACCGCCAACCACGGTCGGGTCCGGTCCATGATCCGCACGGCGTCGTCGGCGTCGGGCACCCCCACGTGCACGTGGCAGGCGCACACCAGCTGCTCCCGGGCGAGCTGGCGATAGTCGTCCGCCAGACGCTCGTACCGCGGCTTGGGCGTCACCCCGTGGTCCTGCCAGGTCGAAAAGGGGTGGGTACCCGACGCCATGATCCCCATGCCCTGGGACCGGGCGGCGGTGCTCAGCCCGGAGCGGAGCCGGTTGAGCTCGATGCGGACGTCGTCGAGGCTGGCGCAGACGCGGGTCTCGACCTCGATCTGGGGTTCGAGCAGCTCGGGGTGGACCTGCTCACCCAGGATCTTGTTGGCCGGGGCCAAGACGGCACGTACCGCCGAGCGCAACGCCAACGACTCCCCGTCGACGACGTGGAACTCCTCTTCGACGCCGATGGTGAAGCGACCGGTTGTCACGAAGCGGGACCTTCCCGCTGTGGCGTTCCGCAACCATCCCCCATCGACCTCCTTGGTCCCGCCGGCGGGTGGCCGCCTACGATCGGGAGCGGTGAGCATCCATGTCGTCCGCCATGCCAAGGCCGGCGACCGGTCCGAGTGGGACGGGTCCGACGAGCTGCGCCCCCTGTCGGGCAAGGGTGCCGGTCAGGCCAGGGCCCTGGTCGACCTCTTGGGGGAATGGCCGATCAAGCGGATCCTCACCAGTCGCTACCGGCGCTGCACCCAGACGGTGGAACCACTGGCCGCACAGCTGGGCCTCGACATCGAGACCCACCCCGCGCTGGCCGAAGAAGCCGACCACGGCGCCACCTGGCAGCTCCTGGAGGAGCTGGCTGACGTCGAGGCGGTGGTGTGCACCCACGGCAACCTCATCGGGCCCATCCTCGACCGTCTCCACCGGCGGGGGGCCGAGCTGGTGAC
>JAUJLZ010000022.1:0-2576 GCA_030447125.1 Acidimicrobiales bacterium | reverse complement strand
GAAGTCCTCCATGGCCTGGCGCAGGGCGGGAGGTGGATCGGCGGCCAGGGCGGCGGTGAAGGCGTCGGCGGCTCGGGCGTCGTCGCCCTCCAGGCGCAGGGCCAGGCCCAGGTAGAACAAGGCCCGGGCGTTGTCGGCGTCGAGCGCCAGGGCCTGTTCGATCGACGCCCGACCCTGGTCGCTCAGCACCGGGCGCTGGGTCGAAAAGCCCAGCGACACCAACAGCAGGCCTCGCTCCGTGAGCGCCTCCAGGTTCTCGGGATCGTCGGCCAGCACGTCGTCGTAGATGCGCAGGGCCTCGGTGACGTCGCCCTGTTGGACCAGCCCAGCAGCGTCGGCCAACTGGCTGGAGACCGTCTCACGGATGTCGCCGGTGATGGTGTCGTTGGGCTGGCGGGTGCCCGAGAACGACGCCACCGACAGACCGGCCGTGGCCGCCATGGCCGCGACCACGAGCCCGGCCACGATCCGCCGACCACGCCCCCCGCCAGGTTCAGGTGCCTCGACCGGCGTCCGCTGCTCCTCGATGGCCCGTAGCACCTCGGCGGCCCTGACGGTGTAGTCGTCCCTGAGCGTCTGGTAGTCGGCGTCGTCGAGGTCGCCGGCGGCCCGCTCGGCTTCGAGGTCCTCCAAGGAGCGCAGGAGGAACGCCCGCTGCTCCTCGAGCTCGGCCAGGACGTCGGGATCGAGGTGGGTGGTCGCGCCGGACCGGCTCACGGCTGGCCCAGGGCGTCGGCCACCCGGCGGCGGTCGTCGTCGCTCACCTCGGGGGCCGGCTCGGCCCGCCAGCGCCGGAAGACCACGGCCAAGCCGGCCACGGCGACCACCAGGGCGGCCACGGGCAGGATCCACACCAGAGCTCCCAGGCCCGAGCGGGGTGGGGTCAACAACAGGGAGTCGCTGAACTGGCCGTCGATGTAGGCCAGGATCTCCTCGTCGGCCTGGCCCTCGTCGACCCGGCGCCGGATCTCGGCCCGAATGGCTTCGGCGGCGGGGGCGTTGGAGTCGCGCACCGACTGCCCCTGGCACGTCGGGCACCGCAACTGCCGGGACAGGGCCTCGGCCCGCTCGGCGCTGGTGGGGGGGCCGCCGTCGCCGGTGGCGCCGAGCACCAGCGCCCCGGCCAACACCAACACCAGGGCCAGCCAACCCAGCCGTTGACGCCCGTTCATCGCCCCCCTCCGAGACCGGCCTGGGCCTGGGCCAGGAGCTCCTCCAGCTTCTCGTACTGGATCCCACCGGTGACCTTGGCCCGCACCGTGCCGTCGGGTCCGACGAGGAACGACTCGGGGATCCCCGTCACCCCCCACTCGAGGGCGGCCTGACCCACGGCGTCGTCCAGCACGGGCCAGCTTCCGCCCTTCTCGTCGAAGAAGCGGGCCACGTCGTCGGGATCGTCGCTGAAGACCACGCTGACCACCCGGGCATCGCCGGCCTCGGCGTGAGCGGCGCTGAAGCGGAGCAGGTCGGGGTGCTCGGCCTGGCAGGGCACGCACCAGGTGGCGAAGAAGTTGACCAGGACCCAGCGCCCGGCCTGGGAGCTGAGCTCGAAGTCGCCGCCGCCGGCCAGCACCGAGGGGCCCGCGAGCTCCGGAGCGGGACGACCCAACAGCGGGCTCTCGCCCAGACGACTGCCGGAGCTGCTGGTGGCCAGAACGGCGACGAGGAGCAGGGCCACCACGGCCAGGCCGGCGGCGGTGTTGCGGGCCGTGTGGCGGACGCGGCGAGCGGGCGGGACTGGACCACCTGGCTCGGGTGCGTCCGTGGCGCCCGTCTCGGTGACGCCCGTCTCGGTGGCGTCCCTCCTCGTGGCGTCACCCGGCCCGGTGGCCGTCTCGGTCACCGTCCCCCCACGGTCGCCGGCGCCGGCTCGTCGCTTCGGCCGTCGTCGGCCTCGTCCTGGCTGGATCCGTCCAGGCCAGAGGCGTCCTGGCCAGCCTGGTGGACACCACCCGCGTCGGCTCCCGGCGCCGCCGACCCCGCCGTCACCGCCTCCCGACGCCGGCGCTCACCCGGCCAGGCGGCCAGCACCGTACCCAGGGCCATGAGCCCGCCGCCGATCCACAACCAGATGACCAGGGGTTGCACGATGACGCCGATGATGGCGGGGTCGTCGGGCTGTTCGGGTCCGGCCACCAGGGTGAGGTAGACGTCCTCGGTGAGGCCCGTGCGCACCGAGGGGGTGCCGAGGGTCTGGGTGGCGTTGGGGAACTGGTTGAGGGCGGGCTCGTAGACCTGGCCGCCGTCGATGCGCACCCGGGCGCTGAACACCGTCTTCTGGCTGGTCCGGACCGGTTCGTTCATGCCCAGGTAGGTCACGGTGTGACCGGCGAGGGTGGCGGACTCCCCCGGGTCGAGGCGGACCTCGTCACTGGCCACGTAGGAGGAGGCGGCGGCGAAGGCCACGGCCACCAGGACCACGCCGAGGTGCACGATCATGCCGCCGTTGGTGCGTCCGATCATGCCGGCCAGCACCGAACCGCCCTGGCGGCGCGAGGCCCGGGCGGCCAGCAGGACCTGGCGCAGGGCGGCGGCGGCGGCGAAGGCCCCGAGGCCGAAGGCCACCAGCGGGGCCA
>JAUJLZ010000165.1 GCA_030447125.1 Acidimicrobiales bacterium | reverse complement strand
AAGGCGTACACGTCGGTGTTGTCGGCCGGCGGATCCTCGGCGATCATCGGCGCCTCCCGGTGGCTGGAGGCGCCGGCGGAGACCAACAACCCGAGGGCCACTACGCCGGCGAGGGCCAGGGCGAGCAGCGCCCGTCCCGAGACGAGGGGGGACAGGGCGGAGCGGGGCGAGGCCATGGGGCGCGCTTCCTTCGGTCGAGGTGTCCGGCTTGTGCAGTCTACGAAAAAGCGACGCCGATTTCAGCATCGCGGGAATCGACGTCGGCGGCAGGGCGGGCGTCAGGTCGGGAGCACGCCGATGACCAGCCACTCCTGTCCGATGGGCGCCACCACGGCCCGCAGCGGGACCGGGGCGGTGACGGGCACCACACGGGCCCAGGTGCTGGCGTCGGGACCAAAGGCGGCGAGGAACGGGGCGGCATCGACGGCGCTGAGGGGAAGGGCCGGACCGACCTCGACCGCTCCTGGCGCTCCGCACAGCGACTCGGCCAGCGCCGGCGAGCCGCGGAGGTTGCCCTCCCAGGTCCTCGGGTCCGGCTCACACGCCTGGTGGGCCTCGGCCCAGGCGGCCACCGCCGCGGGGGCGCCGTCGTCGGAGGGGTGCAGGGGTTCGAGCGTGCTGGCGTCGAGGTCCACGCCCCACGAGCCTCCCTCCTCGGAGGTGGCCCACGTCACGCGTGTCCGCTCGGCCACCAGGCCCATCACCTCGTCGAGGCCGGGTTCGAAGGTCACCAGCGTGACCACCTCGGCGTCGTCCACCTCCTCCACCTCGTAGGCCCGCACCGGGGCCAGGAGCTCGGCGTGGTTGGCCGTCCAGCCGGCGACCGAGCCGAAGGTCGATCGGGCGTCGGCGTCGAGGAACGCGAAGGAGGACGCGAGGTCACCCGCGATCTCGGCGCTCAAGAAGCCTTCCACCGCCGCCTCGGGGCTGGGGGCGGCGGCACCCGGCGGAGGGGGCCCGGTCCCCGGGGCGGTGGTCGACACCGACGGGTCGAGGGGTTCGAGGGGGGGCGCCGACGGGTTGTCGCCTCGGGTCAGGGCCACGGTGGCGCCGATGCCCAGCATCAGCCCCACGACGGTGGCCAGGACCAGGGCGAGGGTGCGGGTCCGGGACCCGGCGCCGTCAGCGAAGCCGGGCATGGGGTCGGTTCGGGGGAGCCATCCTCCTATCCTGGCGGACGTGAGCACCACTGGGGCACCGCCTGTCAGTCCGCCGGTGCACGAAGCCGCCGCATCGGGCCCGGGGCTTCCGCCCAAGCGACGGCGATCGGTGCCGGTGTGGGTGGTGGCGGTGGTGGCGGTGGTGGCCGGACTGGCCATCGGGCGCTTCCTCACCTACGAGCCTCCCCCCGCCTCCCCTCCCCCGGCCGCGGTGCCGGGATCCCCCGAGCGCATCACCACCTTGGAACAGCAGGTCGCCATCGATCCCAGCCGGGCCGACGCCTGGCAGGAGCTGGGCTTCGCCTACCTGGCCCAGGCGTTCCGGGTGGGTGATCCCTCCTTCTACGGATTGGCCGAGCGGGCCTTCCAGCGCACCGACGAGCTGGTGGGTTCGGATCCCCGGACCCTGTTGGGCCAGGGTGCGCTGGCCCTGGCCCTCCACCAGTTCCCCGAAGCCCTGGAGCTGGGCCGGCGCGCCACCGAGGCCCTGCCCTCCAGTCCCGACGCCCTGGCCGTGCTGGTCGACGCCCAGGTCGAGCTCGGTCGCTACGAGGACGCCACCGCGAGCCTCCAGGACATGCTCGACCTGCGCCCCGGCCTGCCTGCCCTGGCCCGGGTCTCGTACCTGCGTGAGCTCTACGGCGACATGCCCGGTGCCATCGAGGCCATGACCAGGGCCGAGGCAGCAGGGGCCAGTCAGGGCTTCGAGTCAGCCCGGGTGGCCGCCTTGCTCGGCACCTTGCACTTCCGTCAGGGCGACCTCGTCGCCGCCGGCGCCGCCTTCGACCGGGCCCTGGCCGGCGCCCCCGGCCTCGTCCCCGCCGAGATCGGCCGGGCCAGGGCGCTGGCCGCCGAGGGTGACCTCCAAGCCGCGGTCGACGTCCTCCAGGCCGTGGTGGAGCGCTTCCCGGCCCCTGAGGCGGTCATCCTCCTCGGCGACCTGCAGACCCGGCTCGGGCTCGAGGCCGAGGCAGCCGAGTCCTACGCCCTGGTGCGGGCCATCGCCGCGCTCCAGGAGGAGGCCGGTCAGATCGTCGACCTGGAGATGGCCGTCTTCGAAGCCGACCAGGGTGAGGACCCCGAGCGTGCTCTGGCCCTGGCCCGGGCCGCCCACCAGGTCCGTCCCGACAACGTCTACGTGGACGACGCCCTGGCCTGGGCCCTGCTGCGTTCCGGCGACGCCCCGGCCGCGGTGGCGCCCATGGAGGAGGCGCTGCGCCTGGGAACGACCGATCCGCTGGTGCGCTACCACGCCGCCGAGGTGTTCCTGGCCGTGGGCGACACCGACCGGGCTCGGGCCGAACTGACCCAGGCCCTCGACGGCACCCCCTGGTTCTCCTTCCGCCACCACGATCGGGCGCTCGAGCTCGCCGACCAGCTCGGGGTCGTGCCCGCCGACGACTGAGCGGGCGACGACTGAGCGGGCGACGAGTGACCAGGGACCGACGGGTGAGCGGGGATACGGTGTTCTACGCTCGGTCCGTGAGACGACGACGTGAGTAAGCCGAAGCCGACAGGAAGGGGCGGCTCCAAGGGCAAGCAGGCCTCCCGTGCCCGGGCCAGCGCCGGGGGGAGCCGGGGATGGCCCTTCTTCGTGGCCCTCGGCGCGGTGGTGGCCCTGGGGATCGCCCTGGTGGTCATCTCGGCAGGGGGCGGGGAAGAGGCGGTGGCTCCCCCCGGAGTCGTCACGGTCGAGGTCGCCGAGGCCGAGCACGTCAACGGCACGGTGGAGTACGCCCAGACGCCTCCGGTGGGGGGCGACCACAGCCCTGTGTGGCAGAACTGCGGCTTCTACTCCGAACCCATCGACCCCGGGATGGGTGTGCACTCCATGGAGCACGGCGCAGTGTGGATCACCTACCAGCCGAACCTGCCCGCGGACCAGGTGGACGTGCTGCGCGGTCTGGCCGGCAGCTACGTGCTGGTCACTCCTTGGGCTGACGGCCTGCCCGCCCCGGTGGTGGCCTCGGCCTGGGGATCGCAGCTCGCGCTCGACTCGGCATCCGATCCTGCGCTCGAGGCGTTCGTCGAGGTCTTCCGCCAGGGAGACCAGACGCCCGAGCCCGGTGCCCCGTGTTCGGGCGGCGTCGGCCAACCGGAGTAGCCCGCCCGGCCCATTCCCGTCGCGGCGCCGCCGAGGCTGCTCAGCCGGGCGGTTCTGGTATCGGACCGCCGTCGAGGTCGGCGACGATGCGTTCCACCTCCATCCTGGTGCCGGTGATGCGCTCCCGGCACAGTCGCACCAGGGCGGCGGCGCGGGCGACCCGCTCGGCCAGGTGGTCGACGTCGAGGTTGTCGTCTTCGAGCTCGGCCAGGATGGACTCGAGCTCCTCGACCGCCCGGGCGAAGTCGAGCGCCCCGCCCTCGGACTCGCCGCCGCCGCCTCCTCCGCCGGGTCTCGGCCTGTCGGTCGATGGGTTCACCGGGCATCGTCTCCTGGTTGGTTCGATGTGACGGCGACCTCGGTCACCGTACTGACGGCCCGGCCATGGGCGAGGGTGGTGACGATGACCTCGCCGGGCGCCAGCTCGTCGGCGCCGCGCACCAGGCGACCATCGGCCCGACGGGTCAGCGACCAGCCCCGGGCCAGGGCCCGCGCCGGGTCGGCGACCCGGGTCCGGGCGGCCAGCGCTTCGAGCCTGGCTTCAGCCGCCGTGGCCGCCCGGGTGGCGGCCCGCCCTACCCGTTGTCCGGTGGCGACCACGGCGGCGTCGAGGCGCATGAGCCGGGCGTCGAGACGGCCCTGGTCGAGGCGACGACGGGCAGCCTCCACCCGGGCGGTGCCGGCCGTCACCCGGGAGCGGGCCAGCACGGCGATCCGGCCGGCCCGTCCGTCGAGACGGCCTTCGGCCCCGGCCAACGCCCCTCCGGCCCGCACCGCCACGGCCGACACCTGGCGCTCCAGGCGAAGGGCGGACTCGGCCAGCCCGGTGCGACCCAGGCGGGCGACGCCTGTCCAGGTGGTCTCCATCCCCACGAGGGCCCCGGCCACCCGCTCCACCACCAGCCCGGCGCAGGCGGTGGGCGTCTTGCAGGCCGTGTGGGCGACCTCGTCGAGGACGCTGGTGTCGATCTCGTGGCCCACGCCGCTGACCACCGGCACGCCCAGGGCGGCCACCGCCCGGGCCAACCGCTCACCGTCGAAGGTGGCCAGATCGGTGCGGGCACCCCCGCCGCGCACCACCAGCACGACGTCGAGGTGGCACCGCGACACGACTCGCAACGCCCGTACCAACGAGGCCTCGGCGCCTGACCCTTGCACCCGGGCGTCGACCAGGACCACCCGGAACCCGAAGCCACTGGCCCCGAGCTCGGCCAGCACGTCCTCGCAGGCGGCGCTGCCGGCGCTGGTGACCAGCCCGACCCGCAGCGGCACCGTCGGCAGGCGCAGGCGAGCGTTGGCCTCGAGGAGGCCGTCGTCGCCCAGCACCCGCAGCACCCGGTCCCGGTCGGCAGCCAGTCGACCGAGCGTGTGGACGGGGTCGACCGCCGACATGACCACGCTGACGCGACCGTAGGCGTACTGCACCCGACCCCGGATCCGCACCTCGATCCCGTCGGCCAGGGCGAAGCCGGGCCAGTCCCGCAGGAAGCGCTCGACCTTGAGACGGTCGGTGCGGAACAGGGCCACACCGATGGAGGAGGTCGGTCCCCGGCGGGAGCTGCGCTCGCTCAGCGAGAAGTACAGGTGCCCGTTGGCGTTGGCTGGCTTCAGCCCGCTGACCTCGCCCCGGACCCAGATCTCGGCCGGGAAGGCGCTGCTCACCGCCCGGGTGATGCTCCCGGCCAGCTCACCCACGCCGTAGGTGCGCTCGGGCACCTCCTCGGCGAAGAAGCTGGCCTGCTCCGCTTGGGTCACGCCCCCATTGTGGTCGACG
>JAUJLZ010000164.1 GCA_030447125.1 Acidimicrobiales bacterium | reverse complement strand
GGGAGTTACCTGGCCAGCCTGGCCGGGGTGGCCCACGACTGGTACCTCCCGGTCAAGCCCGGTCGCCCGGAGGGCTACGGAGGTCGGGGGACGCTCCCGGCCGCCAACCTGCACGAGGTCCCGGTCGAGGACGTGGCCGACCTCGACGTCGATGTGGTGCTCACCCAGTCGGTGCGCAACTGGACCATCGACCGCCACGAGATCCTCTCGCCCGACCAACTCGCCCTGCCCCGGGTCCACCTCGAGCACGACCCGCCCCAGGGCCACCCCACGGACACCCGTCACCCCGTCGATGACCCCGAGGCCCTCCTGGTCCACGTCACCGCCTTCAACCGGCTCATGTGGGACAGCGGCACCACGCCCACGCGGGTCATCGAACACGGCGTCGCCCGTCCCGAGGTACGGGCCACCGGGGAGCTGGACCGAGGCCTGGTGGTGGTCAACAACCTGGCTCGCCGGGGGCGGCGGTTGGGCCGCGACGTCTTCGATCGGGCCCGCCAGCAGGTACCCCTCGACCTGGTGGGCATGGGCGCCGCCGAGTTGGGGGGGGTGGGCGAGGTCCCCCGTGAGCAGCTGGCGGCCTTCTCGGCCCCCTACCGGTTCTTCTTCCACCCCATCCGCTACACCAGCCTGGGCCTGGCCGTCTGCGAGGCCATGATGCTCGGCCTGCCCGTGGTCGGCCTGGCCACCACCGAGCTGGTCACCGTGATCGACGACGGTCGCAGCGGCTACGTGCACACCGATCCCGAGGTCCTCGTGGCCCGCATGGGCGACCTGCTGGCCGACCCCGGCCTGGCCCGGGCCCTGGGCGACGAGGCGCGGCGGGTGGCCGAGGCCCGCTTCGGCCTCGAGCGCTTCGTGGCCGAGTGGGACGAGACCCTGCGCCTGGCCGCCGGTGCCCCCGCCCCGGGCCCGGCCCCCACCCCCAGCGGTCCTGACCCGAGGAACGAGCCCTCCAGGGACCATCTCAGGGGCCAGAACGTGGCTGAGGCGGCGGAGCCGGCGGGAGCCACGGCATGAACGACGACGTCACCCAAGAGATGACCCAAGAGATGAGCCAAGGGGTGTCCCACGACCTGGCCGCCCTGCTCGAGCGCTTTGCCGGCCTGCGTGTCCTGGTGGTCGGCGAAGCCATGCTCGACGTCTATCTCGACGGCCTCGCCACCGGCTTGAGCCGGGAGGCGCCTGCTCCCGTGATCGCCCTGCGCGACCGCCGCCATGCCCCCGGGGGCGCGGCCAACACCGCCGCCAACCTGGCCGCGCTGGGGGCGACGGTGCAGCTCGTCTCCACCGTGGGTGACGACGCTGAGGGCGCCTTGTTGGTCGAGGCACTGCAAGACGCCGGCGTGGACACCTCGACGGTGGTCTGCCGTCGGGGGACAGTGACCATCGCCAAGCAGCGCGTGCTGGCCGACGGCCAGATCGTCGCCCGCCTCGACCAGGGTGGGACCGAAGCTCCTGACCGGATCACCGAGGACGCCCTCGCTGGCGCGCTGGCAAACCGTGTCGAGGGGGTCGACGCCGTGGTGGTCTCGGACAACGGCGCCGGGCTCATGACGCCGCGCCTGCGCCAGGCCGTGGCCGAAGCCCAGCTCGACCGTCCCGGCCTCCTGGTGGTCGACGCCCGCGATCCCGGCGCCTACCGCCAGGCCGCGCCATCGGTGGTCAAGCCCAACTACGACGAGGCGGTCCGCCTGCTCGGAGCCCGCCACCTCGACCCGGGGCCGGCCCGGGCCGAGCAGATCCAGGCCGGCAGCGAGGCGTTGCTGGCCGGCACGGGCGCACGTTTGGTGTGCGTCACCCTCGACGCCGATGGCGCCCTGCTCCTGGAGGCCGGCCAGCCGCCCTACCGGACCTACGCACGCGCTGCGGCCAACCCGCGGGTCAGCGGGGCCGGGGACACCTTCGTGAGCGCGCTCACCCTCGCCCTGGCCGCCGGCGGTGCACCCCGGGCCGCAGTGGAGCTGGCCGGGGGTGCGGCCGGACTGGTGGTGGCCGAGGCGGGCACGACGACGTGTGCGGCCCTGGCCCTGCGCCACCACGTGGCCGGGGCCGACAAGGCCCTGTCCCCGGCCGGCCTGGTGGAGCAGGTGGCCACCCACCGGCGGGCGGGCCGGCGCATCGTGTTCACCAACGGCTGCTTCGACCTGGTGCACCGGGGCCACGTCGGCTACCTCAGCCGGGCCAAGGCTCTGGGTGACGTCCTCGTGGTCGGCGTCAACGCCGACGAGAGCGTCCGCCGGCTCAAGGGCGCCGACCGGCCGGTCTGCGATGAGGCGGCCCGGGTGCGGGTGCTGTCGGCGCTCAGCTGCATCGACCACGTGGTCGTGTTCGCCCAGGACACCCCGAGCGAGATCATCGAGGACATCCGTCCCGACGTCTACGTCAAGGGTGGGGACTACTCCCGGGAGCGGCTCCCCGAGGCGGCCCAGATCGAACGCCTCGGGGGGATCCTGCACTTCTTGCCCTATGAGGACGAGTCGACCACGAGCATCATCGAGCGCATCCGCACGGGCGGCTGATGAGCGCCCCTGAGGTCGAGATCCTGATCCCGACCTACCGTCGACCGGCGGCGCTGGCGGTGACCCTGGGCGGGCTCTTGGGCCAGACCTACACCAGCTTCGGCGTGGTCATCTCCGACCAGAGCGACTCGCTCGCTCGAGGAGCTGAGGTGACGACCATGGTCCGGGTGCTGGAGGCGAGAGGCCATCCGGTGGCCGTCCACCACCACCTGCCCCGGCGGGGCATGGCCGAGCAGCGGGCGTTCCTGCTGGCCCGCGCCCAGGCCGACCTGGTGCTGTTCCTCGACGACGACGTCGTCCTCGTCCCCGAGGTGCTGGAGCGCCTGGTCATGACCATGGGTGAAGAGGGCTGCGGGTTCGTGGGGGCGCCCCTGATCGGCCTCAGCCACCGGGGTGACGTCCGCCCCCACGAACAGGAGCTCGAGGTGTGGGGCGAAGGGGTCCAGCCCGAGGACGTGGTGCCCGACGGACCGGCCTGGGGGCGCCACCGCCTGCACAACGCAGCCAACGCCCAACACGTCGAGGAGCGCCTCGGCCTGCAGCGGGGCGACCGCCTCGTCTACCGGGTGGCGTGGGTGGGCGGCTGTGTGCTCTATGACGCGGCCAAGCTGAGGGCGGCCGGCGGGTTCGACTTTTGGACCGACCTGCCGCCCGAACACGTGGGGGAGGACGTGGTGGCCCAGCTCGAGGTCATGCGCCGCTTCGGGGGGTGCGGCGTGCTGCCTTCGGGGGCCTACCACCAGGAGCTGGCCACGACCCTGCCCGACCGCAGCGTCGACGCCCCGCTCGTGCTGGCGCCCGCCCGAGCCTGAGTCCTGATGGCGCCGGCCGGCGGCCCATGGACCGAGGCCGAACGGGTCCTGGTGCTGCGCCTGGACAACCTGGGCGACCTGGTCATGTTGAGCCCGGCCCTGCGGGCGCTGCGCGCTGCCCTTCCCGACGCCGAGGTGACGCTCATGGCCTCGCCCACCGGGGCTCGGGTGGTGCCGCTGCTGCCCTGGGTCGACCGGGTCATGGACGAGGTCGTGGTGTGGCAGGCCCTGGGGGCTTGTGGTCCACCCGACCCCGGTCGGGAGCAGGCTCTGGTGGGGCGCATCGCCGATGGTCGCTTCGACATGGCCCTGATCTTCACCAGCTTCTCCCAGTCACCGCTGCCGGCCGGCTACGCCTGCCTGTTGGCCGGCGTGGCGGTGCGGGTGGGCCAGTCCAAGGAGTTCGGCGGCGGCGTGCTCAGCCACGAGCTGGCCTCGCCCCCCGACGAGTGCCACCAGGTCGACCGCAACCTCGCCCTCCTGGAGGCGATCGGCGTTCCCGTGGCTGCTCGTCACCTGGAGCTGGTGGTTCCCGGAGACGTCCGGGCCGGGGCCGACCGTCTGTTGGCCGCGGTGGGGCTGGCGCCGGGCGAGCCGTTCGTGGCCCTGGCCCCAGGCGCCAGCGCCCCGGCCCGCCGCTACGACCCGCGGCGCTTCGCAGCGGTGGCCCGGGCCCTGGTCGACGACGTCGGCCTGCCCGTGGTGGTGGTGGGCTCGCCCGGCGACCAGGCCCTGGCGGCCGAGGTCATCGCCGCCTCGGGAGGGAGCGACGGAGCGGTCAGCTCCCTGTGCGGGCAGACGTCGGTGCCCGAGCTGGCCGCCGTCGTCGCTCGTGCCCGCCTGGTGGTGAGCAACGACTCCGGCTGCATGCACCTGGCCGACGCCTTCGCCCGGCCCGTGGTCGTCACCTTCGCCGGGACCGACCTCGAGTCGCAGTGGGGACCGAGCGCCAGTCCCAGCCGTCTCCTGCGTCGCCCCACCTGGTGCGCCCCCTGCTACGAGATCGAGTGCCCCTACGCCCGGGAGTGCCTCGACATCGACCCCGCCGAGGTGCTGGCCGCCGCCGCGACGTTGCTCGAGATGCCAGGACCAGCCGGTGGCCACGCCGTCGCACCTGCGCCGACGCCGCACACAGCTCCGGCGGCGGCCGGCGACGGTTCCCCGGTGGATGGCTGACGAAGACCTGCCCGTGGGGGTTCTGCACCACACAAAGGCGCCGCCGGCTCTCAGCTCCGCCGACCTCGTGCATCGAGGATCAGGTGGTAGAAGCGAGCCGCGCCTTCGGTCGGTCGGTCGGTCGGTCGGTTCACGTCCCGGTGATGAACTCCTCGACCATCCGATGCGCCTGGTCGTCGTGGTACTGCACCGGGGGCGACTTCATGAAGTAGGCCGAGGGGCCGAGCAGGGGGCCGCCGAGGCCCCGGTCGAGGGCCACCTTGGCGCAGCGCACGGCGTCGATGATCACGCCCGCCGAGTTGGGGGAGTCCCACACCTCGAGCTTGAGCTCGATGTTGAGAGGGGCGTCGCCGAAGTTGCGGCCCTCCATGCGGATGTAGGCCCACTTGCGGTCGTCGAGCCACGGCACATGGTCGGAGGGGCCGATGTGCACGTCGTCAGAGGCGATGCCGTGCTCCACCTGGCTGGTCACCGACTGGGTCTTGGACACCTTCTTGGACTCCAGGCGGTCGCGCTCGAGCATGTTCTTGAAGTCCATGTTGCCG
>JAUJLZ010000021.1 GCA_030447125.1 Acidimicrobiales bacterium | reverse complement strand
GTGTGGCCGTCAGGCGTGAAGCGGGTGAAAGGTCGCTAGGAGCAGATTCCTGGGAGGCAGTATTGCTGTCCGGTGGCACACCGCGGCGCCGCGACGACCAGTCCTTCCATCGAGCGCTCAGCTGCTGCACAACGCGGCCTCCTCTCATCTGGCAGCCGACGCTCCTTTGCCGGGAGGGGAATGCTACCGATGACTCCAGTCAGGCGGTGGCCAGCTCCTCGGTGACGATCGACTGCAAGAGGTCGACGAAACTCCCTTCGCTGAAACGCTCGGCGTAGGCACGCAAGCTGCCCGGATCCCAGGGGCGGCGAGCAAGAGTAGCGAGAGCCTCGGCCACCAGCGAAGGTGCGGGCTGATCGAAGAAGAGCCCGGTTTCGCCCTCCACCACGGTGTCGAGGAAGCCTCCCCAGCGCAGCGCCGCAGTCGGTTTGCCAAATGCCGCAGCCTCGAGTGGCGTCAGGCCGAAGTCCTCGTAAGCGGCGGTGACCAGGCCGAGACAGTTGGCGTACAGCCAGCGAAGCTGAGCGTCGTGCACGGTCTCTAACAGGCGCGTCTCGGGGCCGGCGAGCCCCCTGAGCCGGGCCGACTCCGGGCCGGTGCCCACGACAACCAAGCGGTGTCCCTTGCTGGCGGCCACGGCCGAGATCACCACATCTACATGCTTGTAGGGGAGCAATCGCGAGACGCAGAGGAAGAACCCGGGCTCCAGATCCTCGACCGCCTCTTGGTTTCCCTCAGCGTCAATGGTCTGCGGCGGCGGGACGACCATAGCTTCGATGCCATACATCTCGGCGATGCGGTCCCGCACGATTGTCGAGTTGGCCAAATAGCGCTGTGCCGACTTCGCCGCTCGCTGATCCCAGCCCTGCAACCACGGAGTGAGGGCCGCCAGAGTGGTTCTCGTTAACCTCGGCGACGTCCGCAGGTAGTGGTCGCTCTGGTAAAGCCAACGGGCCGGCGTGTGGCAGTAGACAATCTTGATCCCGTCGGTCTGCAGCCCGTGAGCCCAACCGCTCGAGCTGCACAGGACGACGTCGGCGTCGACGTGCAGTCGGGCAAACGACGGTGCCAGCAGGGGCAAGGCTCGCCGGTGATCCTGACGGAGGAACGGGGACCGGTTGAGGGGGAGCGTGCGCACGTCGCGGCTGACGAAGCCAGGAAAGGTGCGCTCGGGGACGTACAGTGAGGTATGGAGAGGCGCGTCAGGAAAGGCGGTGAGCATGCTGAGCACGACCCGCTCGGCGCCACCCCGCTGCGTCAAGTAGTCGTGGGCCAACGCCACCGTCGCAGTCATGGTCTACTCAGGCTAGGACCGGACCGGGTCATAGACTTCCGCTATGCCGCCGGCTTCGTCCTCGGCCGAGTTCCACGATCAGGAGGCTCCCCTCGGAGAGGTCCTTCCAGAGGGCTTGCGGAAACAGGACCTGCGGGTGACCGTCGTCGCCCTCGAGTGGCCCTCGTGCAGTCGAGGCGCCGGCGGGGAGGGCCGCTACGCCCGACGGCTGTGTGCACAACTGGCTCCCCACGTCGACCTCACGGTGGTCACCGGGCCTGAGCCCGTCCCCGTCGACGGTGTCAAGCTGGTCTCCGTTGCCCTCTCCCACACCGACCGCTTTGATCGCTACTACCGAGCACCCTTTCGGGCGGCTGACGCAGTCCGGGCCACAGCTCCCCATGTCGTCCATGCCCACCAGGACGACTGGGCCCTAGCGCTCGATCCGAGATGGAAGGTCCCCATCATCCGTACCTACCACGGGCGCAAGATGGCGGAGGCGAGGACCAGCCGAGTCCTACGCCGGTTCAACCACTACGTCCTGGCCGGGCTGGAGGTGGGCTGCCGGCGTCGGTACCCGGTGGCGGTCGGAGTGGGCCCCGACAGCACTGCCGCCTTCGGCTGCGATCACCTGATACCACCGGTCTTCCTCGTCGGCCAGCTGCCACCGCCGCAGAAAAAGACGACCGAGCCCCTGGCCGTGTTCGTTGGGGCTTTCGATACCCGGAAGCGGGGCCACGAGGCGCTGCGCGCCGCCACTCGAGCACGAGACGTGGTTCCCGACCTACGTTTCGCCGTGGTGGGGCCCTCAAGTGACCAGCTGAGGTACCCGCCCTGGGTGGAGTTCCACCTCAATCCCGCCGACCATGAGGTCCAGGCCCTCATCAGCGAGGCCTGGGTGCTTCTGGCACCCTCGCTGTACGAGGGCTTCGGCATCCCCGCGTGGGAAGCCATGGTCGCTGGTACGGCAGTGGTGGCGACCACCAACCCCGGCATCGAGTTCCTCTCTGACGGCGGCACCTGCTGCACCATCGTCGAGCCTGAGCACATGGGAGACGCAACCGCCCGTCTGGTCCTCTCCGAGGCGGAGCGCTCGGTCTTGGTCCAGCGAGCCCTGGTTCGCGCCCGAAGGGTTGCCGACCTTGGCCGACCCGAGCGTTACCTCTCGCTGTTCCGCTCCGTCGCCTCCTCACCGTGAACCTCGCGAACCGGGTCGGCTGGCCGCCTGTCGTGCCGGTTGTAGCACTCTCCTTGGCCGCTGGCCTGGGCATGGTGCTTCCAACGATCACCTCCGCCTACCCCTGGCGTGACCTCGTGCTCTTTGTCCTGGGAGTGGCGGTCGTCGGCCTGGCCTGCACCCGACCATCGTTCTCGATCATCTGTGCCGTCGCCGCCTTTACCTTCTCGGCGTGGCTCAGGAGGATCCTGCCCGCCATCGACGCCAGCGCCGACCTGTCCGCCATCATCCCCTTCCTCGTGACCCTGCCCCTCGCCGCCCACGGGCTGAGGTCGGCGAAGCCGGTTGGGGTAACCCTGCTGCTGGCCTGGGTCAGTCTCCGGGCCGCCATCTCCTTCGACCTTCCTCTCGTCGGCCTGGCTGGTTGGCTGAACCTCGCCGTGCCTCTCCTGGCCGCCTTTGGGATCGCCCGCATCCCCTTCGGCCTCTCCACATTTGCCCGAGCCACCGTCATCTGCGGCTCGATCGCCGCCACCTACGGCATCGTGCAGTACTTCGTCCCCTTTTCCTGGGATGTGGAATGGCTCGTGCAAGCCGGCCTTGAGAGCGCGGGGCAGCCGGGGAACGTCAACTTCCGTCCCTTCGGCACCTTTCCCGCCCCTGGGACGGGGGCGATCGTCAGCGCAGTGATCATCCTCATCCTGGTCTTCCGGCAAGAGCTGGTGCGCCCGTCGGTGGCCTTGCGCTCCTGGGCGCTCGCCTCGTCGGTGACCTTCCTCCTGTTGACCCAGGTTCGCAGCGTGTGGCTGGCGCTCCTCGCCGCCCTCCTTGTCGGCTTGCTTGGCGTACGGGGACGAACGGCACGCCAACTCCTACCGCTGGGTGTGGTCGTCCTGGTGGTCGTCCTCGTCTTCCCTCCTGGAGAGATCGTCCTGGACCGCATCGACACCCTCGGCAACCTTCAGGACGACGTGAGCTACAGGGCCCGAGTCGATCTCCTGGCCCAGACGGGCGCGCTGATCTCTCCGATCGGGAGCGGGGTAGGGACGCTCTCGGCCGGCAGCAGGGTCCGAAATGATGCCACCATTGACAATGGCTACCTCATCATCCTCGGTGAGCTAGGGCTGGTCGGCGCCGTCCTCCTGGCCTGGGTGCTCGTCTGGCTGGTCCGCCGGTCTCGACCGACCGAATACGCCTTCTTGGCCATGTTGCTGCTGACCAGCGCCAGTGGCTTCGCCTTCAGCAACTTCCCAGGGCTGCTGTTGTGGGCCTTGTGCGGTGTCGGACGAACCCAAGGTGGCCACGACGCCGAGGAGAGGCCTGACGCTCTCGCGTCGGTTCAACCGGAGCCGGAGGTCCAGCTAGGTCGCCCGATCGGTCCCTGATGGCGGCCTTCCTCGGTCAAGGACCGATAACCCCGGCGGGTGAGAGCCGCAGGCTTCGACGCAGGCCCAGCAACCCCATGCGGACGCTTTCGGGATGGAGCCAGGCGAGGTAGTAAACGAACATGGTGAGACTGAAGAAGCCCACCCTCACGGTGACCTCGATGGCCAGGTGAAAGGCCACGCCCGCCACCAGCACCCAGGGCCTCGCCCGACGGTTCCACACCAGGACAGCCAGGCCGAGCTCGACGGCGAGCGTCGCGTAGGTGGCCAGGTTCGAGACCAGCAGCGACTCGGTGATCGAGGCGGGGAGGTCCAGGCGGACCAGCTCACCGATACGCAGAGCGTAGGAAACCGCGGTGCCGTCGTTCCACGTCGTACCCCGGACCTTGGTCCACACACTGAACAGATAGATGACGCTGAACTGGACTTGGATGAGACGCAGGGGCCACGCCGATCGCAGGGGGAACTCCCAGAACTCGGCCCGCGAGCGCCGCCACCGGTCGAGCGAGAGGGCGGCACCGGCGGGGACGAACATGAAGTAGAAGCTGAACACCCGCAAGGCCATGTCGCCGGCCTGGAAGACCCAGGGGTTACGCCGGTGCAGGGAGATCACGGCGACGAAGGCCACCACTGCGGCGAGCCGCGTATGGAAGCCCAACACGAGCCCGGCGGCGGCGGCGACGAGCAACCCGAAGAGGACGACGGTGAAGAGGTCAGACCCCACGGCGTCGAGCAGCGACCAGGCCCATGGGATGTCAGGCCCTTGCGGCAGGATACCCGAGGTTCCGAAGAAGGTCGAGAGGTTGAGGGACAGTGTCAAGGCCCAGGCCAGTAGCAGGACCCCGTAGGCGATGCGGACGACGGCAATGGTTGAAGTGGGCTCGGGGGTCAGCCAGAAGTCGTCCCAGGCCTTCAGCGTGCTCCTCACCGGCTTGGACTTGGGAGGTCAAGGGTGAAGAACACGCATTCCTGCCAAGGGGCGGGCGGCAGGTTGCTCCCCGGTGGTCGGGTTGCGAGCGACCGGCGGAGCAGCTCAACCCGCGCGGGCAAACGGTCGCCGTGGTCCTGAGTCTTCACCAACCATGTGGCGAATGGCACCCACTGCGATCGCGCCCCATCCTGGCGGAGGCGGGATGACTCTGCGGCCCAGTGGTAGGTCTCGTACTCGCCAAACAGGGCCCCACCGCGTGGCGGCTGCCACGTCAACGAACTCCCGTCGGCGTAGTCGATACGGGCCACCAGGTACCCCGTCTCATCCTTAGGGTCGGGAGCGAACACGTTCCAGGCCTGGGTCAGCCCTGTTGCGTTGACATAGCGCTCCACGACGGGAGTGCCATGCTCTTGAGCCCCGAGCCGGGGAAGTTCGAGATTACGATGAAACCGACGGTCACGGCGAGGAAGGTCCGTAACAGCCAGCGGCCGGCCGGACTCGCCTCCAACCGCTCTTGGAAGGAGAGCAGTTGGTTCCCCTCCACCCAGACGTCTGACCCCTCATCCCCAAGCACTACTCCAGAGGCTAGACATTGGCGCGTCGGTGGGGCGACGGACGCGCCTGTAGGTCCAGAACGAGGAGCTCTCCCTACTGATGACCGACAAGCTGCGGGTGGTCTATCTAGGTCACAGCGCCCAGCTGTCTGGGGCAGAGCTGGCCCTCCTCCGGCTGCTGCCTGCCCTTCGGGGGATCGATGCACATGTCGTGCTGGCCGAGGAAGGCCCCCTGGTGGCCAAGCTCCGGGGTGTCGGTATCTCCACCACGGTTCTGCCCATGGCCGAGGCGGCGCAGCGCCTGGCCCGCCACCGGGTGCGACCAGGGCGACTACCAGTGGCTAGCGTGCTGGGCTCCGCCCGATATGTCGTCCGCCTCGCCCGGGAGCTACGCCGCCTCCGACCTGATCTCGTCCACACCAACACGCTCAAGGCCGCGCTCTATGGAGGGGCTGCTGCGGGGATGGCGCGGGTGCCGGTCGTCTGGCACATTCGAGACCGCATTGCCGATGACTACCTGCCCCGTCCCGCCGCCCGCCTCATGCGGATCCTGGCCCGGCGCCTGCCCACCGGAGTGATCGCCAACTCCCAGACGACCCTGGAAAGTCTGCAGGTCAGCGGCGTGCCCACGGCGGTGATCCCGAGCGCAGTACACCCCCACGTCGTGAACGTCAGGGAGCGAGAGCGAGTGACGCGGGCCGGGCTGAGAGTGGGCATGGTCGGACGCCTCGCCCCGTGGAAGGGCCAGCACGTGTTCTTGAACGCATTCTCCCGAGCCTTTCCCACCGGTGGTGCACGAGCGGTCCTGGTGGGCGCGGCGCTCTTCGGCGAGGAGGATTACGAGACTGACCTCCGCCGTCAAGCGGTGGCGCTCGGCATTGACGACCGGTTGGAGATGACCGGCTTCCGGGAGGACGTAGCTGCCGAGCTGGCCGACTTCGACGTGCTGGTGCACGCCTCGGTGATTCCTGAGCCTTTCGGCCAGGTGGTGGTGGAAGGGATGGCTGCGGGCCTACCCGTGGTGGCGTCCGACGCAGGAGGACCGGCCGAGATCATCAGCCATGGCATTGATGGTGTGCTCTTTCCGCCAGGTGACGAGGAGGCACTGGCGGAGGCGCTGAAGGTCCTCGCCGCTGACCCCGCGCTGCGCAAGAGACTGGGAGCCGCAGCACGCGGGCGAGCCCGGGCATACGAAACCGAACCGGTCGCCGACCTGGTGATGGCCTTCTACGCTCGGCTGATCTCAGCCAGGGGTTCGACAGGTCCATGAGGTCGAGCCGTCACCGGGGGGGGGGGGGGGGGGAACGCCCGCTCGATAGGCCAGGTGTTGGCGGGTGGCGGCAGTGATGAGCTGGGTCAACTTCTGCGCACCTGGCGGCAACGAGGCTCTCCAGTGCTCGTCCAGGCAAATCGGTCGGCTGTCGTGTCTCATGCGGTTCCCCCCGAGGGCGTGGGAAATGCCCTTGCGAAAATCGGCCACCACCTCCTTCTCGAATCTGCATCCAATGGCGGCGACGATCTGCCCGAGCGTGGACACGGGTGCTGCGGCCAGATCCTCGTAGCGGATGAGAAGATAATTACCCCGTGAGAGGCTTTCCTTCGTTCTATGGATGAGTTCGTTGTGCACCACCCACGCTCCTGATTTTTCCAACGCCAACCGGAGGATGCCCACTCCCTCGGCTCCTCTATTACGCCTCTCCGAGTTCACAAAAGCTCTAGGGTCCCGTACCAGGTGCAGCAACGTGATGTCGAAGCGTTGCGACTTGATCAGCCAGATCAGGCGGTAGGGGTCCTTGGAGGAGTCCACCACCCAGTCAGGGCGGCGCCCTCGGATCTCCTCGGTCAGATCCGAAAAGTTCCTGAGCACCGCCGCGGTGTTCTCTCCGTAGGCGTACACCTCTCAATCGACCAGCGGATCCTGTGTGGCTCGGAAATCGCCGAACCTCTTCCGTAACGTCTTGCCTCCCTCGTGTGCCTCCCGGAAGAAGTCGCTCTGCGGCTCGGACGCCGCCAAGGGGTCGACTCGGTGTCGCATCTCCTCCAGAACGGGCATACGCGAATGGACAAGCCGCAGCCGCACGGAAGACGCCTGCCGGCGCTCGGGAGTTCATGGGGCCAGAGGTGAAGTTCGCCCACGGTTGCAATCTGCGAATGCGCGCCCAAGAGCATCTCCAGAAGCGTCGAACCGCTTCGACCACTGCTGGCGACGTAGATGAGCGAGATGCGATCTGCTGAGTCCACGTACTTGGACTAGCCCGGGCCTAGGTCGGCGGCGGTGGCGTGGGACGAAAAAAGCGAACGGCGACCCCTTTGGGGCCGCCGTTGCCTTCTTCCGTCAGTCTTCCTCAGGTGCCCGTGGACATGCGCAGAGCTGAAACGATGGCACCGAGAAAAAGGGCGGCTTCAGGTTAGCTGTTGCCGCCGCCGCCCTCTTCAGCGTCGCCGGTCACCTGGACGTTGATGTCGCCCAGCGTCAATTCCTCGACCGAACCGATCTCGGTCACTGTGGGTGCTTCGTAGTTGCGCATGCGCATGTCCTCTCGATTTGGGGATGGATCCGCCTTGAACCCTTGCGGGCAGGCTAAGGGCCACCCTTCCGGTTGTCAACCACCGGTATACCCTCCTCCCCTCGCTCACGAACCTGGGACGTCTCGGCTCCGCTCAGCCAGGCATGCTGCAACAGCCCAATCGTGCGTAGCGTTGGGCGAGCGGTGGTCCATTCGGCCCTGAGTTCGGCGACATCGACAAGCGTCTCGTCGACCCCGCTACCGTCCCAGCCAGCAGCGAAGGCCTTGCTGGCGTCCCCCCACCAGCCCCCACCAAAGGCGGCCTTGGTGGGCCGGGAGACAACTTCGGCGGGGAGTAGGTCGGCGAAGAGACCCTGCATTATTGCAGTACGGTCGCCACACCCGGACGAGCCGCCCTGCGCGGCCAGGGCAGCGAGGAACCGGCGATCGAGCAGGGGATTGGCCACCGCGGCACCGCAGTCGCTCCCCAGGACGTCGAGGCTCGAGACTGCCAAGGCAAGGCCGCGTAGCCGTGACCACCACGCCACCCGGCGGTCCCAACGCACTGGCTCCTGCGCGTAGTGGACGAACCACCCTGCGTTCAATTCGGCCAGGGCCGCCGGCGTCAGCCAGCTGAAGGACAGGCGGTGCCGGCGGGCGGCTACTCGGCGGGCCTGCTCCGGGGCATAGGCGATGGACAGCCGAAGAATGTCCACGGCTAATGGACGTCCTGGGCGCCGCCTCAGGGGTCCCAGGCCGCCCCAGCGCCATCCACCGAATAAGCCGTCCCCGTCGATGCCGGTCATGAAGACGCCGTCGGTCGCCTGGGCCATCAGGGGCCGATAGCTGTAGAAGTACGCCGGCCACAGCACCCCGTGGCGGGCGAGTACGCTCTGGGCCACAGGCCCGAGGTAATCCACGTCGTCACTGATGTCGAGACGAACCCAGTCGGCGAGCCCGAGGTGGCGGATCACCAACTCCTGCCACTCGGACTCATCAGCTTCGGGCAAGTCCCGATAGCGCAGCGAGGCGGGCACGGGTAGGGGCAGGCCATCGCGGCGAGCGACGTGAACGGCCAAGGCCAGGAGCGCCGAGGAGTCCCGCCCCCCGGAGAAGCCCACAACACAGCGACCGCAAGCGAGGGCGGGGCGGATGGCGTCCTCCAGAGCGACTCGGGCCTGGAGGGCCGGGTCGATCAGGGGAAGCGGCAGAGCATCCGGCTGCTCACCCAGCGGAACACCCGACGCCAGCTCTAGAGCAGTGAGACTCGGCCGTTTGCTCGGAGCGGCGCCGTTCCTCGCCCCGATGGCACGAATGGCCTCGCCCTCCCCGTCACCCATCACTGATTCTCCATCAGAACTGCGTGAGGGTCCCTCGGCGTCGAGCGAAGTCGACGGCATGTCTGAACAGCCACAGTGCCAGCGGCAACGCCACCACCGCGAAACCGACCAGCAAGCCGAGGCGTCCGCTTACCAGCTCCCCTCTCAGCAGCCCGGCCCTCAAGACGTCGATGCCCCAGGTGAATGGCAGCATATTGGCGAGGTTCTCGAGCGGACCCGGTAGAATACCCACCGGGAAGTACACGCCGGACAAAAGGGCAAGAACCGCCGTCACCATGCCCAACAGGGCGGTCACCTGCTTGAACACCACGGCGAAGGCCGCCACCACCACCCCGACGGCGGCGAAGGTGGCGATAAGCGCTGGTAGCCCGACCAGGATGCTCAGTACCGTGCCGACGCCGAGCTGGAGCCGGAGTCCGAACAGCATGGCAACAAGCAGAGTGGCCACCCCGCCGACGGTGGCCCGGAGCAGATCGAAGGCAGCGCTGCCCAACACCACCACGGAGGACGACACCGGTGACGACAGCAGGGTCTCAAACGTGCCGGTGGTCTGCTCGCTGCGCAAGCGGGAAGAAAAGGAGTTCAACGCGGTCTGGGCCATCCTGAGCACCGCGAGTCCGACAGCGGCGAAGGCAAAGTACCCCTGACTTAGATCGGCGTCGGTCGGCAGCCGTCCCCCATCGATCAAACGGCTCAGGAAGTAGAACAGTCCGAGAGCTACGGGGATCGCAAAGATGTCGAGCACGAACTGCAGCCGGTAGGAGCGGGCGATCCTCCAATCCCGGCGCACGAAGGCCCGTATTTGCCCCGGCACCGACAGTCGACCCGACGCTTCGGCCGTGGCCGGCGTGGGAAGCGCGATCATGGCTCCCCGACAGCGCCAGCAAGAGCAACACCCTGCACCAGCATGTCCTCGAGGGTGGCGGCGTCGGATGGGTCCTCCGTGGTTGCCACCACCTCGCCGCCAGCCATCACGATCACCCGGGATGCGACGGCGGCGGCCTCGTGAAGGTCGTGGGTGGCAAAGAGGACCGCCCTCCCCGCCTCGGCCTGACGACGGACTTCATTGCGGAACAACGAAGCCGCCATAGGGTCGAGGGTCCTTGTGGGTTCGTCGAGGAGCAGCACCGGTGGCTCGCAAAGCAGGGCCCGAGCGAGCGACAGTCGAGCACGCATGCCTGACGAGTAGCGGTCGAAGCGTCGATCCGCCGCTTCCACCAGGCCTATGTCGGCCAGCAGCTCCGTCGCACGAGCACGGGCGGCAGGGCGCCGTAGGCCCTGGAGCGCGGCAAAGAACTGCAGGTTCTCGCGCCCGCTGAGGCGCCAGTACCACGAGCGCTCCTCGCCCAGGACCAAGCCCAGGCATCGACGGACGGCAGCGGAATCAGCCACGACGTCGTGGCCGGCCACCAAAGCCTGGCCCCGGTCGGGTAGGACGGTGGTGCCGAGGATGCGCAGGAGCGTGCTCTTGCCGGCGCCGTTGGGACCCAACAGGGCCACGATGCCGCCCCACGGCACCTCGAGGTCGACCCCGCGCAGTGCGACGTGCCCGTCGAAGCTTTTCTCAAGTCCGCAGACTCGAACCCCGTGCTGCGGTTGAGTCGCCTCTTCCCGTAGGATCTCGGCGCTTGGACCTGAGTTCGACGTCCCCACCACCCCTCCTGCCGCCCAGTCCGGAATCGGAGACAGTACCAGGGGGAGCATACGGACTCACCTTCACTGGCCCCGTCGCCGCCCTGGCCGGAAGCCTGCTGATGCCGGCAGAGGAAGGGTGGCCTGAGGTGGAGCTGTGCTGGGCGCCACCGCTGTCCGACCCTCCTGAGGTGGGCTTTTTCGGGCCCCATGACGCAGTCTTGGCGCTGGTGAGTGGGGGGCACGCCGTGCTTGATCGGGTCAAGCGCGTCGCCCGGTTCTGCAAGGTCGATCCCCCTGACGGCCACCAGATAGCCCACCCCTGCCTGAGTACGGCCAGCAGCTACTTCGCCCGCTGGGACGGCCGGCTGTCCTTCCACGCCAGCGCCGTCGTCGCCGAAGGTGCTGCCTGGGGGCTGCTCGGGTCCAAAGAGGCCGGAAAGAGCACCACGGTGGCCTGGCTGGCCGAAGCCGGCTACGGCGTGCTGTCCGACGACCTGCTTGTGCTCGACGGCCAGACGGCCCTGGCGGGGCCGAGAATTGTTGACCTCCGACTCCCCACGGCCGAGCGACTGGGTCGCGAGCGGCTAGTGGTCGTGCGCAAAGGGGAGCGCCACCGCCTGCTCCTTCCCGACGTGCCCGCCGAGGTTCCTTTTGCGGGTTTCCTGGTCCTGGCCGTGGGCGCCGAGGTGTCGGTGGAACGGGTGCCTTTGGCCGACCGGCTGGAGATCCTCCGCCACCATCTCACTCTCCGGCAGGTGGGGGCACCTGGGTCGGTGTTGCTTGAGCTGGTCAGCCTGCCGATGTGGCGGGTACAACGTTCACGGGACTGGTCGGACCTTCCGCTGCTACTCGACCGCTTGGTCGCCACCATCGCCGGTTGAGGCTTCTCCTGAGAGAACCTGTTCGGCGTGCGCCCGTCGGCTGAGAGTCCCCGGAACGGCCGGGGCCGGGCGTCGACTGAGCTCGCTGAAGCCCCGGGACCTGCTCGCCGGGTCGCCCTCCAACCAGGCGTGGGCCCGGAAACCTTCACTCGGGGCGGTGACCCCGATGACGAGATCGCGCTGTCGTCCGTGAGAGGCATCCCACGCTTGGAGCACCGCCGAGCGAACTAGGCACGTCTGCCGGCGTACCCTAAGCAGGGCCGCCACCCATCGCCGGTCGCTCTCTGGCAACGGGGGAGGCATGGCTACCACCAGCTCGTCGAGGCGGTCGGCGGCGAGATGCCGTCGGGTCTGGCGAGAGGCTCGCTCTGCCCACCACACGGCCCGCACTGTGGTGAGTCCCGTCATCGTCACTGCTCCAGCAGATTGCGCTTGCTCAGCATGGCAACGAAGGCCTCCACGTCGCCGCGTGCCCGGCCCTCGTCTACGTCGAACTCCGAACGCAGGAGGGCAACGAGCTCGTCGGTGTTGCTCCCCCGCACTAGTGCTGGCCACAGCACCGCTCCGGTGGCGTTGATCGCCAGATAGGTGGAGCTATTCCGATCGAGCGCTACCACTTCGCCCTCGACTTCCCGCCAATCTACGGCATCTGACCGCAGCCGAATGGGGCCGCCGGGCTGATTGGCATCCGCCCCGTCGGCTTCGATGGGCACTCCAGACGAGGTCACGGTCCCCGATGGTACCGGGAGGGACCGATCCGACGCGAACGCAGGTGGGCACTAGCGTGGGGAGACGATGGTCGAAACGCCTCCACCCAGCAGGGCGGTGCTGGCCACGATCCAGGGCCTAGTCGTCGACCAGGAGGCCGGGCGTACAGCCGACGCTCTGCGGGCCCAAGAAGTGCGCGCCATTCTGCTGAAGGGGGCGTCCTTTGCCCGCTGGCTGTACGACGACGGTGGCGCTCGGCCCTACAACGATGTCGACCTCTTGGTGGCACCCGATCAACTGGAGACGGCCGGGAGGGTGCTCGGCGGCCTGGGTTATGTCCTGCGGTGTGCTGGAGCGGGCCTGGGCGAGCAAGCGGATCACGCCAGCAACTGGGACCGGCCGGGATCGCCCACCATCGACCTGCATCACACCCTGTCCGGTCGACTTGGAGCGTCACCTGAGCGGTGTTGGGAGGTGATCTCGAAGCATGTTCGACCGGTGGTCGTGGGCGGAAGTGCGGCCGAGGCGTTGGCGCCCGCGGCCTTGGCATTGCACGTGGTACTCCACGCCGAGGTGGGAAAACAAAAGACGATCGACGACCTGGCTCGGGCCCTGGCCCGTCTAGAGGTCGATGACTGGAAGGCCGCCCTGGAGCTGGCAAAAGCCCTGGACGGCTTGCCCGCCTTCGGAGTCGGCCTGCGCCTCCTTCCCGAGGGTGGGGTCATGGCCACCGCCTTGGGCCTGGCAAGGGAAACCTCGGTCGAGCTGGTGCTTCAAACCTCCTCGACCGGCAACCTTGCCCACCCCTTCGAGCAACTTGCTCGCACGCCAGGGATGCGGGCCAAGGCCGGCATCGTCGCCCGGGAGCTGATTCCAACGACGTCGTTCCTCCGGGTGTGGTATCCCCGAGCGGCACGAGGCCCGGGATGGCTGTTGGGCGCTTATCTCTACCGACTCGTGTGGGTCCCATATCACGCACCCCAGGGCCTTAGAGCCTGGCTACGGGCTCGCCGGGTGGTTGCTGACGCCGATAAGGCCTGAGCTGGAAGTTCAGCGCCGCACGTCCTCTCTGGGCGAAATCAGCTGACCAGCGGCGACCACTTCCTTCTGGGAGCATCTGACCTGTGACAGGCGGCAACTACAGGCTTCTCTCCGCGTGATGCCCGAACTTTCCCTCGTTCTTACCTTCGTCGTGGCCGCGAGCGTGGCTGGGCTCGGCGGCTGGCTGTCCTTGCGGGCCGACCGTCTGGCGGAACCACCCGAGGGGAGGCGCCGGCGCCGGGGCCCGGCCGCGGGCACGGTGGTGGCCTTTGCCACCGTGGCCGGGGCCCTCGGGGTCGCTCCCCCCAGCGGGGTCGCCCTACGACTGGTGGCCGTCGCCATCCTCCTTGCCGGGGTGGGGGCGCTTGCCGACCGCCGGCCCCTCCGCCCCGGCCTGAGGGTGAGCGCCGAAGCCGCCGCCGCCACGGCTGCGGTGCTGCTCGGCTTGGAGACAGGGGCGACCGGCACCACCATCACCAACCTCGCCCTGGTGGTGGGCTTCGTCGTCGTGGTCGTCGAGTCGCTGCGGCTGTTGGACGCCGCGCCCCGGGTTGCCGCGGTCGTGCCCGCCCCGGCCGTCGCTGCCCTCGCCGCCGTGGCCGCCGCCGCAGGCCAGGACGGCGTGGCCACCGCGGCCCTGGCCCTGGCTGGCGGCCTGGTCGGTCTGGTGGCGGCGGGTGCACGCCGGCCCTTCCAGCTCGGGGAGTCGGGCTGTCTGTTCAGCGGGTTCCTCCTCGCCACCCTGATCGTGGCCGTCAACCCGGCCACGCCGGCACCGCTCAGCCTGCTGGTGCTCCTGCCCCTCGTGGCCGTCCCGGTGCTCAACGCCACGGTGGTGGCGCAGGACCGCCTGCGCCGACGGCGTCGCCTGACCGAGCGTCGCCCCGACGGGCTCCCCCACCGCCTCCGAACCGTTCCGATGTCCTGGTGGCTGACGCTGCTGGTCCTCGGCGTCATCCAGACCTCCATCAGCACCTTGGTCGTGCTGACCGACAGGGGCATGGCCCCGACGGGGGCACCGATCAGTGCTGCTGCGCTCATGACGCTGCTCCTCCTCGTGGTGGCTGGTCGGAGCCGGATGAAACGTTCGGCCGCGGTCGGCTTCTCCCGCACCTCCCGCCTGGTCGGGCTGGGCCTCGTTGCCGCCATCACCGCTGCCCTGGTGCCCGCCGCCCTCGCCCTGGTCGTGGCCCGCGGCGGCTTGGTCGACGGGGCGGGCGCGACGGAGCGGGCGTTGTCTGCGGCACGGAAGGGAGACGTGGAGGCGTCCGGGGCCGCCTTCGACCGGGCCGAGGCCGCCTTCGCCTCCGCCGCCGGCCGTCTCGACGGTCCTCTGGTGTCGCTCGGCCTCGCCGTTCCCGTGCTCGGCCCCAACCTGTCCGCCGCCCGCACTTTGAGCAGCCTCGGAGAAGAGCTGGCGTCCACCGGCGCCACCGTGGCCACGAGCGCACCAAATGATCTGAGAGTGGCAGGTGGCAGGGTACCAGTGGAAGAGATACGTCGTCTGGCGTCCGAGCTGGCCGAGGCTGCCGGGGTGCTGCGTGGCGCCGTCTCCACCACGGCCGGCATCGAGACCGCGTTCCTGCTCCCCACGGTACGGGACGGGGTCGCCGATCTCGACAGCCGGCTGGTGGACGCCGCCGACAGCGCCGAGCTGGCTGCGGGCGCCGCCGCCGTGCTTCCGGGCATCCTCGGCGCCGACGAGCCCCGGCGTTACTTCCTCGCCGTGCAGAACAACGCCGAGCTGCGGGCCACCGGCGGCTTCATCGGCAGCTACGGCGAGCTCGTCGCCGAGGACGGCGCCCTGCGCCTCGAGCGCATCGGGCGCAGCCGGGACCTCAACGCGGGCGGACCGGCGGTGAAGGACCTGATCGCTCCTAGGACTACCTGGATCGCTACAGCCGCTTCGAGGTGGCCAGCACCTGGCAGAGCGTCAACCTCTCCCCTGACCTCCCCACGGTGGGCGGGGTCATCGCGGGGCTGTACCCCCAGTCGGGCGGACAGCCCATCGACGGGGTCATCGCCATCGACCCCATCGGCCTGGCCGCCATCCTTCGCCTCACCGGGCCGATCGACGTGGAGCCCTGGCCCGAACCCATCACTGCCCGCAACGTGGTCGACGTCACCTTGAACCAGGCCTACATCGAGTTCGCCCAGAAAGACGACCGGGTCGACTTCATCGGTGACGTGGCCCAAGCGGCCGTGGATGCCTTCACCGCCACCGACCTCGGCAGTCCGGCGGAGATATTCGAGGCCCTGGGTGAGCCTGCCCGAGGAGGACACCTGGCCGCCTGGTTCTCCAGGGACGACGAGCAGGCCCTCATGGAACGAGTCGACGTCGCCAGCGGGGTCGAGCCCCCCGCCGTGGACTCCCTGCTGGTGGTGAACCAAAACGCTGGGGGCAACAAGTTGGACTACTACTTCCGGCGGACCACCAGCTACGACGTGGAGCTCCGACCGGGGCCGGAAGGCGACGGCCTGGAGGTGACCGGTCGTCTGCGGGTCGACATGGAGAACCAGGCGCCGGCCGAGGGCCTCCCCCGCTACGTCATCGGCCCCTACGACGAACGCTTCCAGGCGGGGGAGAACTTCAGCTACATGTCGCTCTACACACCGCTCGACGTCACCAGCGCCACTTGGGATGGCGCTCCGCTTCAGCTCGAGGCCGAGGAGGAGCTCGGACGAAACGTCTACTCCGCCTTCCTCAGCATCCCCTCCCGCTCCACCCGCAGCCTGGAAGTGCAACTCCAGGGCTCGGTCGAAGCCCTGCCCGGTGGGTGGTACGAGCTCGATCTGCTCCACCAGCCACTGTTGGTGGATGGGGAGGTCTCCGCCTCTGTCTCGGTGCCTTCCGGCTGGCGCATCGCCGAGGTCGAGGGGGCCCGTCTCGAGGGAGGCGACCGAGCGGTCGCCAACCTGGTGCTGTCCCGGGACGAGGCTGTGCGTGTCCGATTGGTGGCGGATCAGTAGCCAAACGCGAGGGTTGTCGACAAACCCTGGGTTGCGGGGCATACTCTCCCCATCGCCAGAGACGCCGGCGCCAATGGTGGAGGTCCAAATGACCCGCAAGCTCACCGTCATCGCGGCGACCCTGGTGTTGCTGCTCACCCCCGGTACGGCTGACGCTGCCCCCAGCGTCTCCTGTGAGCCGGCCTGCTTCGCCGTGCAGTACCCGCCCCGGCCTCCCGAGGACGGCGAGGACGGCGAGGACGGCGAGGACGGCGAGGACGGCGAGGACGGC
>JAUJLZ010000163.1 GCA_030447125.1 Acidimicrobiales bacterium | reverse complement strand
GGATCACCCGCTCGACGTCGATGCCCGACGACGAGGCCAGGTCGGGGTTGTCGGCTACCGCGCGCATGGCCTTGCCCGCCTTGGTGCGCAGCAGGGCCAGGCCCACGCCGGCGAGCACCACCAGGGACAACACGATGGAGATGATGTCCTTGGGGGCGATGGCCACGGGCCCGAGGTCGACGGCCCGCTGCACGGCGTACTGGGCGAAGGGACGGGTGCCCCCGCCGAACAGGTAGAGGAAGACGTAGCGCACGAACAGTCCCAGCCCGATGGAGATCACCAACAGGGCGATGAGGCCCGTTCCTCGCCGCCGGAGTGGCCGCCACAGCCCCCGGTCGAGAGCCGCACCGGCCAGGCCGCCGGCCAGGACGGCCACCACCGTGGCCGGGATGAAGTGCAGGCCCAGGGCGACGTTGACGTACCAGCCGGCCAGGGCGCCGAAGGTGACCATCTCGCCGTGGGCGAAGTTGATGAGACCGGTGGTGCCGAAGATCAGCGAGAGCCCCACGGCGGCCATGGCGATGATGAGCCCGAACTTGATCCCCTCCACGAGGAGCTGGAGGACGCGTCCGAGCGTGCCTCCGACCACCCGGTCACCCTCCCCGAGGGGGAACAACAGGGTCCGCTCCTGGCCCTCTCGAACCGGGAACTCCAGCGTCGCCCGGTCGGGGTTGCGCAGGGTGAGATCCCCCAGGGTGTCGACGTCGATGGTGGCGGTGTAGTCACCCGGTCCGGGTACCTCCAGCTCGAAGACCCCGTCGGCCCCGGTCGTGGCCGTGCCCACCGTCTCGCCGTCGGCCTGCGACACGGTGATCTCCACGCCCTGCACCGGTTCGTCGTCGTCGTCGACGATCGTTCCTCGCACGCCTTCGGCCTCGTCGCCGGCCTGGGCGGCGACGGGGGTGGCGAGGAGGGTGGCGAGGAGGATCGACACCCCGACCATCGCACCCAGCGCGGGGAGGAGGCGACGGCGCACGCGGCTGGCGTCAGGTGAGGCCGACGTGGTCGAGGACCTCGTCGAGGGGGGCGACCAGGCCGGTGATGAAGGGGCCGAAGTCGGCGTAGTGGGCCGATCCGGCGTCGAAGCGCATGGTGTGGACGCACTCCTTGAGGTCGTCGGGGCCCACCCCGAAGAGGGTGACGGCCCATTCGAAGTCGTCGAGGCCGGTGGAGCCGGTCACGAGCTGCACGACCCGCCCGGCGAAGGCCCGGCCGCTCTTGCCGTGGTCGTACATGAGCTCGAGCCGTTCCTCGTAGGCCAGGGTGTACCAGTTCTGGCCCACGTTCCGTCGCTTGGACATGGGATAGAAGCACAGCGCCGGCATGCCCTCGGGAGGAAGGGTGGGATAGAGCCGCTCACGCCTGGCCCGCTCGGGGACGCCCTTGGCGTACTCCGACACCTCGGTGAGCGAGACGTAGGAGTCGGCGACGTCCAGGCCGGCCGCCTGCAGATCACGCTGGAGCCGCCGGAGTTGCCACAGGTCGGGACCGACGGCCATGAAGCCGACGTCGGCCTTGTGGCCGAGCACGGCGAAGGGCACGACCTGGTGCTCGCCCTCCTCAGCCTGCTTGACGGCCACGATGACGGCTTGGCGATCGGCGTTCGGGGAGCGCCGGCAGAAGAGGTGGAGCACGGCCAGCCCTTCGGCGGGGACGACCGGCTGCTGAGGCTCGGGCACGCCGACACGCTACCGCCCGGTGCCCTCGCAGGTTCGGCTGTCCCACACCGTGCCTACACTTGTCTGTGCACTTCCCCCTTCACGCCACAGCAGGTGAAGGAGCCGTTGATGGTCACCGATGTACGACGACGCAGGCTGTTCGATGCGCTGGTGCGTGAGCTGGGAGAGGACTCGGCCGAGACCCTGATGGAGCTGCTTCCCCCGATGGACTGGTCCGAGCTCGCCCGGCGCGCTGAGATGGCGGCCATGGACGGCCGGCTGACGGCGGAGCTCGGTGGGCTCCGCGGCGAGATGGGGGGCCTCCGGGGCGAGATGGCCGAGCTACGAGGTGAGGTGCGGGCGTTGGGTGCTCGCCTCGACGCCCAGTTCGCCAAGCTGGTGACGGCCAACCTGGCCACCTCGGCGGCGCTGGCGGCGATGATCGGCGTCGCCGTCCGCCTGTTCGGGGGCTGAGCCTCACCGCCTCGTCACCGCGGGGGCGTACACCGTCATGCGGTCTCCCCGGACGAACCCGGCCAGGGTGATGCCCCCGGCCCGGGCGGTCTCCACGGCCAGGGCCGTGGGCGCGCTCACGGCCACCACGGCGGTGAAGCCTGCCGCCCACGCCTTCTGCACGATCTCGAACGAGGCCCGGCCGCTGATGTAGAGACCCAGGCCGTCCGCCGGCAGGCGGCCGTCCAGCAAGAGGCGGCCGACCACCTTGTCGACGGCGTTGTGGCGGCCCACGTCCTCGCGCACGACCACGGGCTGTCCTTCGGGGTCGAAGGCGGCGGCGGCGTGCACCGATCCCGTCCGGGCGAACAGGGCCTGCTCGGTCCCCACCCTGTCGGGGACGCCCACCAACACGTCAAGGTCGAAGACGGCCCCGGGAACCACCGGGGCGAGACGCTCGACGAGCTGCTCGATCGAGGTCGACCCGCACAAGCCACATGACGAGGTCGTGGGGGCCAGGCGCCCCGGCGCCGGAGGAGCGAGGCCGCCGGTGTCCACGGTGACCACGTTGAAGGCCGAAGAGACCGCCGATCCCGTGGCGCAGTAGGCGATGCCCTGGACGGGCACACCCCCCAGCAGGCCGTCGCCGAAGCACAGCCCGGCGGCCAGCTCGAAGTCGTGGCCCGGGGTGCGCATGGTGGTGGTGACCACGGCGCCGTCGAGGCGAACCTCCATGGGCTCCTCGACGATGAGCTCGTCGGGGACGCTGGACGTCTCTCCCCCGTCCCGGCGTTGCACCAGCATCCGCACCACCCGTCTTGACACCCCGGCATGCCTACACCCTCGACGGCTCTACCCGTTCCCCGACCACGGGCGGTCGCCACCCGAGGGCTCCTGGCGATAAGGTGCCGCCCCGTCGTGCACCTTCGCCACCCCCACCGTCTCTCCGCGGCGTTGTTGCCTGCCCTGACGGCGTTCGTCGCTGTCCTCGGGCTCGTCTCGGTCCCGGTGGTGTTCGCTCCAGCCGTGGCGGCCCAGGGCGAGCCGGCCCTGGAGCCGACGGCGGTGATCGAGGGCAAGGGCTGGGGCCACGGCGTGGGCATGGCCCAAGACGGCGCCCTCGCCCTGGGGCGCGAGGGCGCCTCCACCGCCGACATCCTCCAGCACTTCTATCCGGGGACGAGCCTCGGCCAGGACGGCGGCGATGTGCGGGTGGTGGTGCAGACCGCTCCCGGTGGAGAGGCGGTCGTCTCCTTCCCCGGAGGTGGCGAGGTGCGCAGCTCACGCGATGGCGCTCAGGATCCGGGCTTCCCGGTGACGGTGGCCCCGGGCGGGTCGGTGCGGATGCGCTTCGACGGCGCCTATCGGGCGGAGCCCCTCTCCTCGGCGACGCTCGCTGCGCTGGCCGTGGGTCCTCCGACGATGATGCCCGCCCCGGCCGCCCAGACCGAGGAGGAGGGGGAGCTGCTGGGGGGGACCATCACGCTGCCGCCCCCCACCGAGCCCGCGCCTCCCACCGATCCAGCGCCACCGCCGTCCCCCGGCATGACCCTTCCGCCGCCGCCCCCTCCGGCGCCCCCGGCGGGCGGCGAGGGCGCACCGGCCAGGCCGAGCGCCGGTCCCGAGGCTGGCGACGCGCCACCTCCGAGCGACGGTGCCGCCATCTCCGGTTCACCGCTGTGGGCCGTGCCCCGGGGTGGCGCCACGGTCGGGGTCCCCGCCCGCAGTGCCACCTATCGCGGAGCTGTCCAGGCCAGTGCCGCTGGAGGGGGGTTGCGGCTGGTCAACGTGGTCGACGTCGAGGACTACCTCCGGGGCATGGGCGAGGTACTGGACAGCTCCTGGCCCCAGGCGTCCCTCGGTGCGCAGGCGGTGGCCGCCCGGACCTACGCCCTGCGGGCCATGGACCTCAGCGGGGAGCTGTGCGACACCCAGGCCTGCCAGGTCTACCTGGGGACCCAGGCGGAGTACCGGGCCATGGATGCCGCTGTGGCCGCCACCCGGGGTCAGGTGGTGCAGTCCGGGGGCCGGCTGGCCCAGACCGTCTACTCCGCCAGCGGCGGAGGGATCACGGCGACCCCCGAAGAGGGATTCGGCACGTCCGGTCAGGGCCTGCCCTACTTGGGCGTCGTCTCCTACCCCACGGCCGATCCCCAGGCCTGGGACCTGCGTCTGTCGTTGGCCCAACTCGGGCGACGCTTCGCCTACCCCGGCACCGTGACCGATGTGCGGGTGGCGACCACGGGCCCGTCGGGCCGGGCGCTCACGATCGAGTTGGTCGGCGACGCCGGCCCTCGAGAGCTCCCGGCCCTGAGCTTCGACGACACCCTCGGCCTGCGCTCGACGCTGTACACGGTGCGCGTCGAGGCCCTGCCACCGCCGCCACCGGACTCGGTGGAGACCGACGACGGCACCGACACCTCGAGAACGACCCGGGGCACCGGCGCCCGCTCGTCGGCCTCAGCCGTGGCCGGGCAGGGCCAGGGTCGGCTGTTGGGTTCCGACGACCTGGTCACGGTGGCCGCCCTGGCCCATCTCGAGGACCCGCTGCGGACCGCCGCCGCTCTGGCTTCGGCCGTGTTGCTCATCGGGGTCTGTGCCGGCGCCGCCTTCCGCCTGGCGGCCGGCGGAGCAGCCCGACCCCGGCCCCGACAACGCGCCACGGCCGGCCCAAAAGAGCCGGCCGTCGCATCGATCTCCTAGCAGGCTCGCTTCGCTCGCCGACAAGGGCGTGGTGCCGCCTTCGGCGGCCCTGCCCGCTGGTTCCGACAGTCCAAGCTCGCTGCGCTCGACGCCCTGTCGGCCGCTCGGCATCCGGACCGAGAACTTGACTCGCGAGCAACAGGTTTCGGACGCCGAGCGGGCTAGTTCCCGGCCGAAGCCGTCAGCCAGCCCTCCCGGCCGCCGCCGTGAGGAGGAAGGCCGCCGCCAGGCCGGCGAGCGAAGCTCGCCTTGGCCTGGCGGAACAGCCATCAG